>JBEEIS010000139.1:0-6856 GCA_041169755.1 Pseudomonadota bacterium
CGCCCGAGGAACGCACCCGCCTGTGGACTGCGCGACACAACGCGTATTTCGCGGCGGTGCAATCACGCCCAGGCTGCCGCTGCCTGTCCACCGACACCTGCGTGCCGATCTCGCGCCTGGCCGACTGCCTGCTCGATTCGGTGAAGGAGGCCGACGAGAGCGGTATCCCCTACTTCCTCGTGGGCCACGTGGGCGACGGCAATTTCCATTTCGGCTACCTGCTCGATCCGAACGATCCGAAGGAAACCGAGCTGGCCGAGAAGCTCAATCACCAGCTGGTGGCGCGTGCGCTCGCCCTGCAAGGCACCTGCACCGGCGAGCACGGCGTGGGACTGCACAAGATGGGGTTCCTGGTGGATGAGGCCGGCGCTGGCGCGGTGGACATGATGCGCACGATCAAGCGCGCGCTGGACCCGAAAAACATCATGAACCCCGGAAAGATTTTTTCGATGTGACCGTTTCGGTCGCCATTTGCACACGACACGCCCATGACCTCGACTCGCACTGCCCTGATCAAGACCCTGCTCGCCACGGGCGCACTGGCCGCCAGCCTCGGCGCATACGCCCAGACCTGGCCGGACAGGGCGGTGAAGTTCATCGTGCCGCTGCCCCCCGGCGGCCCCAGCGAAATCGTGCTGCGTAGCGCGATGGAGAAAATGCAGGCGACGCTCAAGCAACCGCTGGTGCTCGAGAACAAGCCCGGCGCCGCCGGCAACCTGGGTGCCGCCGAAGCCGCGCGCGCCGCGCCCGATGGCTACACCTGGCTGTTCACCACCGACACGCTGTTCACGGTGAATCCGCATGTCTATGAAAAACTGGCCTTCAAGACCAGCGACCTGCAGCCGGTGATGCGCGCAAGCGCCTTCAGCCAGACGCTGGTGTGCAACCCCGCACTGGGCGTGAAGACCGTGGCCGACCTGGTGCGCCGCGCCAAGGAAAAGCAAGTGAGCTACGCCTCGGGCGGCGCCGGCTCGCCGGGGCACCTGAGCACGGAACAGTTCAAGACGGCCGCGGGCATCCAGATGCTGCATATCCCGTACAAAGGCCCCGCCCCGGCGATGCAGGACGTGATCGGGGGCCAGGTGGATTGCGGCTTCCTGGCCGGACCCACGGTGCTGCCCCATGTGCGCGCCGGCAAGCTCGTAGCGCTGGCCGTTTCGGGCAGCCGCCGCTCTTCGCTCTTGCCCGAAGTGCCGACAGTGGCGGAGTCGGGCTATCCCGGCTTCGATTCCACGTATTCACTGGTGCTGTTCGCGCCCAAAGGCACGCCCGCGCCGGTGGTGCAGGCCATGCACGCCGCGATGTCTGCGGCGCTGAAGTCACCCGATGTGGTGGAGAAACTGCGTACGAGCGATCAGGTGGTGGTGGCCGACTCGCCGGCCGACACGGTGACGCGCTTGACCCAGGACTCCAACAAATGGGGCGAGGTGGCGCGCCGGATCAACTTGCGGCTGGAGTGAGCGGCCGTCCGCTGAAAGAAAAAGCCCCGCGATGCGGGGCTTTTTCTTGAGTGCGGGGGCAATGCGCTCAGGCCCCCGGTCCGCGCAAGCGCTCGATCAGTCCATTGAGCGCGTCGAGCGAGCCAAACTCGATCGCCACTTCGCCCATCTCCTCGATGCGGCCGGCACGCTTCACGCGTTTCTTGATCCGCACTTCAACTTCCGCCGTGAGCAGGTCCGAGAGTTCCTCCTCGACCCGGCGCAAGTCGCGCGATTTTTCTTTTTTCGGCTTGGGCGAGACCAGGGTGAATTCGGCGGTGAGCTTCTTGGCCAGGCTCTCGGCCTCGCGCACGGAGAGCTTCTTCGCCGTGATCTGGTTGGCCGCC
This sequence comes from Pseudomonadota bacterium, assembly GCA_041169755.1. Lineage (GTDB taxonomy): Bacteria > Pseudomonadota > Gammaproteobacteria > Burkholderiales > Burkholderiaceae_C > Ramlibacter. The sequence goes on from JBEEIS010000139.1 coordinate 1,826, forward strand.
GTGATTTGCGCCGCACGTTCCAGCGTGAGCAGCGCGCGGGCATGGCCCATGTCCAGGTCGCCCGCCATCAGCATGGTCTGTACCGGGTCGGCCAGATTGAGCAGACGCAGCAAGTTGGAGGCGGCACTGCGCGAGCGGCCCACGGCCTGGGCAGCTTGTTCATGCGTGAGGCCAAAGTCGCGGATCAGGCGCTCCAGGCCTTGCGCCTCTTCGAGCGGGTTGAGGTCCTCGCGTTGGATGTTTTCGATCAGGGCCATCGCGGCCGCCGCCTCGTCGGCGACTTCGCGCACCAGCACCGGCACGCTGTCCAGGCCTGCCAGGCGCGCGGCGCGAAAGCGCCGCTCGCCCGCAATGATTTCGTACTTGCCGGCATTCGCGCCGCCGGCCAGCTTGCGCACCAGGATCGGCTGCATGATGCCCTGGGCCTTGATGCTCTCGGCCAGTTCGTAAAGCGCGCCTTCATCCATGCGGGTACGAGGCTGGTAAACACCGGGCACCATGTCCGCAAGCAGCAAGGAGGCCGGCAGGCCGGGTGTGGCGGGCGGCGCGTCGGTGCTGTCTTCCACGCGCGGTCCGAGCAGTGCCTCGAGGCCGCGGCCCAGTCCCTTGGGTTTCTTGGTTGCCATTTTCTTGTCTTTCTCTGTCTCGATCGGTGGGGGGTGTTCAGGCGTTCAGCAGTGCCTGCAGGTGCGCGTGGCCCTCAGGCCAACCGCCCAGGCCGGAGGGGCCGTTGATGTGGCCGGCGTCGCCGACATCCACGAGGCGCGCGCCCCAGGCCTGCGCCAGGTGCTGCGCGCGTTCGAATCGGCAATAGGGGTCGTTGCGGCTGGCGACCAGCACGCTGGAAAACGGCAGCCGCTGCAAAGGGATGGGTGACCAGTTGCGCAAGGCAGGTGGCGCGTCGGGTTGCTCGATATCGCCGGGGGCGACCAGCAAGGCGCCCTGTACCCGGCGGGTGCTCTGACTGAGGGACGCCCAGGCGGCGGCGAGGATGCACCCCAGGCTGTGGGCGACCAGCACGACGGGGCCCTCTGCGGCGGTGACCACGTCTTCCAGCCGGGTGATCCAGTCGCCGCGCAGGGGCCAGGCCCAGTCGTGCTGCTCAACGCGGGTATAGCCATGCGCAGCTTCCCACCGGCTTTGCCAATGGTGGGGGCCGCTGTTTTGCCAGCCGGGCAGGATCAGGACGCGAGGAGAAGGCACGGGTGGATCATCGGGCGGCAAAGCCTGCCCTCGGGATTTCAGAGTTTCTGGACGCGCGCCACCATCTCGCGAGCGAACTCGACGAAGGCCTGGCTGCCGCGCGCGGCCGGGTCGAAGACCACGCCAGGCAGGCCATAGCTGGGCGCTTCGGCCAGGCGGACGTTGCGCGGGATCACGGTGTCGAAGACCTTGTTGCCAAAGTGCGCCTTGAGCTGGTCGCTGACCTGCTGCTGCAGGGTGATGCGCGGATCGAACATGACGCGCAGCAGGCCGATCACCTGCAACTCGGGGTTGAGGTTGGCGTGCACCTGCTTGATGGTGTTGACCAGGTCGGACAGGCCCTCGAGCGCGAAGTACTCGCACTGCATCGGCACGATCACGCCGTGGGCCGAGCACAGGCCGTTGAGCGTGAGCATGGACAGGGACGGCGGGCAGTCGATCAGGACGAAGTCGTACTCGGCATCGACCTCGGCCAGAGCCTGCTTCAGGCGCTTTTCCCGGCGCTCCAGGTCAACGAGCTCGACCTCGGCGCCGGCCAGTTCACGGTTGGCGCCCAGCACGTCGTAGCCGCAGCGCTCGGCCTTGACCCGGGCCTCGGGGATGGTGGCGGACTCCAGAAGCACGTCATAGAGGGTGTGGGCAAGCTGGCGCTTGTCCACGCCCGACCCCATGGTGGCGTTGCCCTGCGGGTCCAGGTCAACCAACAGGACCCGCTGGCCCACATTGGCCAGGCCGGCGGCCAGGTTGACCGTGGTGGTGGTCTTGCCCACCCCGCCCTTCTGGTTGGCGACGCAAAAAATCTTGGCCATCAATATGCCGCCATCTGGGGCGCCTTGTAACGAAAGTAACGACTCACTTGCGCGGTCATTTGCCGACCGCCAGCTTGAGGCCGAAGCCGATCAGGAAAACGCCCGCGGTCTTTTCCAGCAGGCGGCCAATCCAGGGCCGGGCACGCAGGCGCTCGGCCAGGTGATGGACGAGCAGGATCACGATCAGGCCATAGGCCAAGGTCAGCACCGCGATGGTGGCCGCCATCACCCCGAAGGTCAGCAGGCCCTGGTGGCGGGCCGGATCGATGAAGAGCGGGAAGAAGGCCACGTAAAACACGATCGCCTTCGGATTGAGCAGGGTGATCAGGCCGGCCTGGCGAAAGTAGTGGCCGGCCTGGATGTTCAGCACCGGCTGGTCGCCGGGCTTGGCCAGCAGCATCTTGATCCCGAGCCAGGCGAGGTAGGCCGCGCCCAGCCACTGAACAGCGAAGAACGCCGTCGGGTAGGCCAATAGCAATGCCGCGATACCGGCCACCGCGCCCCAGAGCAGCACTTGATCAGCGGCAATCACCCCCAGGGTGGCGGCCAGGCCGCCACGCAGCCCGCCCTTGCCGGTCGAGGTGATCAAGGCCAGGTTGCCGGGACCGGGAAGGGCCAGGAACAGGATGATGGCGGCGACGAACGCGCCGTAATCTGCAACGCCAAACATGGTCGGGCCGGTAGGAGGACTTCGGGAAAGCGGGGTACAAAGAATCCGGCGTCGACACCGGAGGGCCGAGTTTACGTGACCGGCCCACCCTTTTTCAGCCAGAGCAGGCAACGCTCGGCATCCAGCCCCGGCACTTGTAGCGGTTCCACGTGAAACACCGCCACGTCCGCCGGCAGGGCCGCGATCTCTTCGGCCGGGTGCTTGCCCTTCATCGCCAGCCAGACACCGCCCTCCCCCAGTGCGCCGCCGGACCAGGTGACGAAGTCGGCCAGGGAGGCAAAGGCGCGGGAGGTGATCAGGTCGTACGGGCCGGCCAGGCGCTCCACCCGGTCGTGCAGGCCACGCAGTGTGGGCAGCTTCAGGGTCAGGGCGGCTTGCTGGATGAAGGCCGCCTTCTTGCCGACGGTGTCCACGCAATCCACAGAGAAGTCGGGGCAGCAGATGGCGATCACCACGCCCGGCAGGCCGGCGCCCGAACCCACGTCCAGCAGGCGCAGCGGGCGGCCGGCCGCATGGCGCCGCAAGGGCTCGATCACGGCCAGACTATCCAGCAGGTGCTGCCTCAGCATCTCCTGCGGATCGCGCACGGCGGTGAGGTTGTAGACCTGGTTCCACTTCTGGATCAGGGTCAGGTAGTCCAGGAGCTGCGCCTGCTGCCCGGGCGACAGGGCCAAGCCCAGGGCGCGGGCGCCGGACTCCAGCTGGCCGGCGAATGCAGGCGAGGTCATGCGAGCCCCGGCGAGGCGTTCATGCCGCCTGTTGCTCCGCCGGGGCAGCGTCAGCAAAGCCACTGAACCGACTCTTTTTCAGGTGGATCAGCAGCAGCGAGATGGCGGCCGGGGTCACGCCCGAGATCCGGGACGCCTGCCCCAGGGTTTCGGGCCGGTGCTTGGCTAGCTTCTGACGCACCTCAATGCTCAGGGCCGTCACCTGCAAGTAGTCCAGCTCGGCCGGCAGGCGCAGATTCTCGTAGTAGGCGGAGCGCTGAACCTCGTCCTTCTGGCGCTCGATGTAGCCCGAATACTTGGACGCGATCTCGATCTGCTCCACCACCGGCTCGTACAGCTCGCCCAGTGTTTCACGTGAAACCAGCGAACCGGCGTGCTTGCCGCCATCCATTCCGATCAGCGCCTCATAGCCCACGCCCGGCCGGCGCAGCAGGTCGCCCAGGTTGTATTCATGGTCGATCGCCTTGCCCAGTACCCGCTCGGATTCGGCGGCAGGCAGGTTGCGCGGGTTCACCCAGGTGGACCTCAGGCGCTCTGTTTCACGTGAAACCGCGTCACGCTTGCGGCAGAAGGTGTCCCAGCGGGCGTCATCCACCAGACCCATGCGGCGCCCGGCCTCCGTCAGGCGCATGTCGGCGTTGTCCTCGCGCAGCTGCAGGCGGAACTCGGCGCGGCTGGTGAACATACGGTACGGCTCGGTCACACCCTTGGTGATCAGGTCGTCGACCAGCACGCCGAGATAAGCCTCGTCGCGCTGAGGCACCCAGACGCCCTCCCCCCGGCACTGCAGCGCGGCGTTGATGCCGGCGAACAGCCCCTGGGCCGCCGCCTCCTCGTAGCCGGTGGTGCCGTTGATCTGGCCCGCGAAGAACAGGCCCTGGATCTGCTTGGTCTCGAAGCTGCTCTTGAGCGAGCGCGGGTCGAAATAGTCGTACTCGATGGCGTAGCCTGGGCGCAGGATGTGACAGTTTTCCAGGCCCTTCATCGAACGCACCAGCTCGTACTGGATGTCGAACGGCAGGCTGGTCGAGATGCCGTTGGGATACACCTCGTGGGTGGTCAGGCCCTCGGGCTCCAGAAAGATCTGGTGGCTGTCCTTGTCGGCGAAGCGGTTGATCTTGTCTTCGACGCTCGGGCAATAACGCGGGCCCACGCCCTCGATCTTGCCGGTGAACATGGGGCTGCGGTCAAAGCCGGAGCGGATGATCTCGTGCGTGCGCTCGTTGGTGTGGGTGATCCAGCACGGCATCTGCCGGGGGTGCATGCCGGCATGGCCCATGAAACTGAACACCGGCACCCCACCCTGCTCGTTCATGCCGCCAGGCATGCCGTCACCCGGCTGCTCGGTGCATTTGGAAAAGTCGATGGTGCGCCCGTCCAGGCGTGGCGGCGTGCCGGTTTTCAGGCGGCCTTGCGGCAGCTTCAACTCCTTCAGGCGCGCCGACAGGCTGACCGCCGGCGGGTCACCGGCGCGGCCGGCCGAATAGTTCTGCAAGCCCACATGGATCTTGCCGTCAAGAAAGGTGCCCGCCGTCAGCACCACGGTGCGAGAGCGGAAACGTATGCCCACCTGCGTGACGGCGCCGACCACCCGGTCGCCTTCGACCATCAGGTCGTCCAC
>JBEEIS010000140.1:0-18444 GCA_041169755.1 Pseudomonadota bacterium
TCGGCGCGCCTGCAGCTGCCCGCTGGCGCTTTGCGCTTCACGAAAGCGGCTCACACAGGACCAGAAGGCATCGATGCCTGTGGCCTTCAGGGCGCTCAGTTGCAGCACCTGGGCACGCCACGCACCGGCGTCGCGCCCGTGCTGGGTGAAAAGGCGCAGCGCACTGGTGATCTGCGCCTCGGCCCGGGTGGCCGCGTCGACGTCGAGGTCGGCCTTGTTGATCACCACCAGGTCGGCCAGCTCCATCACGCCTTTCTTGATCGCCTGCAGGTCATCGCCCGCATTGGGCAGCTGCATCAGCACGAACATGTCGGTCATGCCGGCCACCGCAGTCTCGCTCTGGCCCACACCCACCGTCTCGACGATCACGATGTCATAGCCGGCGGCCTCGCACACCAGCATGGCCTCGCGCGTTTTCTCGGCAACGCCGCCCAGCGTGCCGCTGGAGGGGCTGGGCCGGATGTAGGCCCGCTCATTGACGGACAGATGCTCCATACGGGTCTTGTCCCCGAGGATGGAGCCGCCCGACACCGTGCTGGAAGGGTCGATGGTCAGCACCGCCACGCGATGCCCCTGTCCGATCAGGTACAGACCCAGGACCTCGATGAAGGTGCTCTTGCCCACGCCCGGCACACCGGAGATGCCCAGGCGAAAGCTGCGGCCGGTATGCGGCAGCAGCTCGGTCAGGAGCTGGTCACCCTGAGCGCGGTGATCGGCGCGAGTGGACTCCAGCAGCGTGATGGTCTTGGCGATGGCGCGTCGCTGCGCCAAGCCGTCGGGCCCGAGGACCGCCGGTGCGAGGTCAGAGACAGCCAGGCCGGTCACAGACGCCCCATCACTTTTGGACTTGGGCCTGCCGAATTTGCTCCAGTACGTCCTTCGCGCTCGCCGGGATGGGAGTGCCAGGGCCATAAATACCCTTGACACCCGCGTCGTACAGAAACTCGTAGTCCTGGCGCGGGATCACGCCACCGACGAAGACGATGATGTCGTCCGCACCCTGTTTCTGAAGCTCGGCGATGATGGCCGGCACCAGGGTCTTGTGGCCAGCGGCCAGGGTGGACACGCCCACCGCGTGCACGTCGTTCTCGATGGCCTGGCGCGCGCACTCCTCCGGCGTCTGAAACAGCGGCCCCATGTCCACGTCGAAGCCCAGGTCGGCATACGCGGTGGCTACCACCTTGGCGCCGCGGTCATGGCCGTCCTGGCCCAGCTTGGCGATCATCACGCGCGGGCGACGACCGTGGTCCTGAGCGAACTGCGCGATTTCTTCCTTGAGCTTGTCCCAGCCCTCGGCCGAGTCATAGGCGGCTGCATACACACCGGTTACCTTTTGCGTGTCGGCGCGGTGGCGCCCGTAGACTTTCTCCAGCGCGTCGGACACCTCGCCGACGGTGGCACGGGCGCGGATCGCGTCCACGCTGGCGGCCAGCAGGTTGCCCTGGCCGCTCTCAGCGATGGCGGTGATCTGCGCCAATGCCTGCTCCACCCGCGCGGCGTCGCGCGAGCCCTTGATCTGCTTGAGGCGCGCGATCTGCTGCTCGCGCACCTTCACGTTGTCCACCTCGAGGATCTCGATCGGATCCTCCTTGGCGAGCTTGTACTTGTTCACGCCGACGATCACGTCCTTGCCCGAGTCGATACGCGCCTGCTTCTCGGCGGCGGCGGCCTCGATCTTGAGCTTGGCCCAGCCCGAATCCACCGCACGGGTCATGCCGCCCAGGGCCTCGACCTCCTCGATGATCTTCCAGGCCGCATCAGCCATGTCCTGAGTGAGCTTTTCCATCAGGTAGCTGCCGGCCCAGGGGTCGATCACGTTCGTGATGTGGGTTTCTTCCTGGATGATCAGCTGCGTGTTGCGGGCGATGCGCGAGGAGAACTCGGTAGGCAGCGCGATGGCCTCGTCAAACGAGTTGGTGTGCAGCGACTGCGTGCCGCCGAACACCGCCGCCATCGCCTCGATGGTGGTGCGCACCACGTTGTTGTAGGGGTCCTGCTCGGTGAGCGACCAGCCCGAGGTCTGCGAGTGCGTGCGCAGCATCAGGCTCTTGGGGTTCTTGGCGTTGAAGCCCTTCATGATGCGGCACCACAGCAGGCGGCCCGCGCGCATCTTGGCGATCTCCAGGTAGAAGTTCATGCCCACCGCCCAGAAGAACGACAGCCGCCCCGCGAAGTCGTCCACGTCCAGGCCCTTGGCCAGCGCGGTCTTCACATACTCCTTGCCGTCGGCCAGGGTGAAGGCCAGTTCCAGCGCCTGGTTGGCCCCGGCCTCCTGCATGTGGTAGCCCGAGATCGAGATCGAGTTGAACTTCGGCATGTGCTGGGCCGTGTACTCGATGATGTCGCCGATGATCCGCATGCTCGGCTCGGGCGGGTAGATATAGGTGTTGCGGACCATGAACTCCTTGAGGATGTCGTTCTGGATGGTCCCGGAGAGCTTGTCCTGCGGCACGCCTTGTTCTTCGGCCGCGACGATGTAGCCGGCCAGCACCGGCAGCACCGCGCCGTTCATGGTCATGGACACCGACACCTGGTCCAGCGGGATGCCATCAAACAGGATCTTCATGTCCTCCACGCTGTCGATGGCCACACCGGCCTTGCCCACGTCGCCGGTCACGCGCGGGTGGTCACTGTCATAGCCGCGGTGGGTGGCCAGGTCGAAGGCCACCGACACGCCCTGCCCGCCGGCGGCCAGGGCCTTGCGATAGAAAGCGTTGGACTCCTGCGCCGTGGAAAACCCCGCGTACTGGCGGATGGTCCAGGGCCGCACGGCGTACATGGTGGCCTGCGGACCGCGGATGTAGGGCGCGAATCCAGGCAGCGTGTCCGCGTGAGGCAGGTCCTTCACATCCGCTGCGGTGTAGAGCGGCTTGACGGTGATGCCGTCGGGCGTCACCCAGTTGAGCGCATCCACCTGGCCGCCCGGGGCGGACTTGGCGGCGGCCTGGGCCCAGGCTTCGAGGGTGGCGGGCTTGAATTCAGGGGCTTGGCTCATCGGGTGTTTCCGTCAAATTGCCCGGCAGTTTACAAGATTATTCATAATTATGAATGCAGAATTTGGGGTACTATTCAGGTATGAGAGCGCAGCGCCGGGCCGCCCCAAGCAAGCTCGCGCCCCCTCGGGGGGCAGCGAAGGACACGCCGTGCCGAGCGTGGGGGCAGCCATGAGCGCCATGTCCCTCGCCCCGCGCGCCCTCTATGAAGAGGTGGCGGAGCTTCTGCGCCAACGCATCTTCCGGCGCCAGCTCGAACCCGGCAGCTGGATCGACGAGACCCGCCTGGCCGAGGAATACGGCATCAGCCGCACGCCCTTGCGCGAAGCCCTGAAGGTGCTGGCTTCCGAGGGCCTGGTGACCATGAAGATGCGTCGTGGCGCCTACGTCACCGAGGTCTCCGAGCAGGACATGGCCGAGGTCTATCACCTGCTCGCCCTGCTCGAAAGCGATGCGGCAGGCGTGGTGGCCCAGACAGCCAGCGACGCGCAGATGCAGGAGCTGCACACCCTGCATGCCGAATTGGAAGGCGCCACCGCCGACCGGGACCGCTTTTTCAGTCTGAATGAACGCTTCCACCTGCGCCTCTTGGAGATCGCCGGCAACAAGTGGCGCAATCAGATGGTGTCCGACCTGCGCAAGGTCATGAAGCTCAATCGGCAGCAATCGCTGCTCAAATCCGGTCGCATCGAAGAATCCCTGCAGGAGCACGCCCTGGTGATGGACGCCCTTCGCCGCCGTGACGCCGCGGCCGCCGCCCAGCGTATGCAGGCGCATTTCCGTAGCGGCCTCGAAGCGGCGACCTGAAGCGGCCGCACGCGCTGCACGGAAGGTTCAGCCGACCCGGCCTGCAGCACTGGCATGCAGGCAGATCGCCGCCGCTGCCGCCACGTTCAGCGACTCCTCGCCCCCGGGCTGCGCGATGCGCACCGCCAGACCCGCGCGCGCCGCCACCTGCGGGCCCACCCCCTGCCCTTCGTGACCGAAGGCCCAGGCACAAGGCCAGGGCAGGTCGGTGTGATGCAGCAGCGATCCGCCATGGGAGCTGGTGGTGATCACCGGCACCTCCAGCGAGGCCAGGGCTTCGGGCTGAACCGACTCGAGCAATCGCAAGCCGAAATGCGCACCCATGCCGGCGCGCAGCACCTTGGGCGACCACAGGGCGGCAGTCCCCTGGATGGCGACCACCTGGGTGAAGCCGAAGGCCGCAGCGCTGCGCAGGATGGCCCCCACGTTGCCAGCGTCCTGCACCCGGTCCAGGATCACGGTAGGTGCCAACGCATCGATCGCAGGCGTATCGGGCAGCGCGATCACGAAACCCATGCGGGCTGGCGAGGGCAAACCGCTGACGCCCTCGAACAGCGCATCCGGCAGGATCACGTTGCGTGGCGCGGCGCTCGCGAGCTCGCCGGAGACCTGCGGCCACAGACTCTGCGCGAACACCCCGACCTCGGGCCGCCACCCGCGCGCGAGCAGCGCCCGGCACAAGTGATCGCCCTCGAGCCAGGCCTGGCCCGCGCGTCGCGACTCGGCGCCGTCCTGCGCCAGCTTGCGCAGGCCCTTGAGCCAGGGGTTGTCCCGTGAGGTGATGAAGTCGCTGGTCATGCGAGCGTGCCCTCGCGCGCCGCGATGGCCGCGGCCACCGGCGCAAAGCTGCGCCGGTGCTGCGGACAGGCGCCGTGTTCGCGCAGGGCCTGCAGGTGCTCGGGCGTGCCGTAGCCCTTGTGCCCCGCAAAGCCGTACTGCGGATAGTCCTGGTGCAGCGCGACGCACAGGCGGTCACGGTGCACCTTGGCCAGGATGGAGGCGGCACTGATGGCGGCCACGCGCGCGTCGCCGCCCACGATCGCTTCGGACAGCACGCCCAGCGTGGGCAGCCGGTTGCCGTCCACCAGCACTTTCACCGGCTTCAGGCGCAGGCCCTCCACCGCGCGCTGCATGGCCAGCATCGTGGCCTGCAGGATATTCAGACGGTCGATCTCCTCCACGCTGGCCTGCGCGATCGAGCAGCACAGGGCCTTGGCGCGGATCTCGTCAAACAGGCGCTCGCGCCGCAGCGCCGTCAGCGCCTTCGAGTCGGCCAGGCCGGCGATCGGCTGCGTGTCGTCCAGGATGACGGCGGCAGCCACCACCGGACCCGCCAGGGGGCCGCGGCCAGCCTCGTCCACACCCGCGACCAGGCCCAGCGGGTCCCAGTCGAGGCTGACCTGCGTACCCAGCGGGCGGCGCCGCATGCGTTTAGGCTTGGAGGACTTGGGCGATCGCATCGGTGGCAAGGGTGGGCGTGTCGCGGCGCAGCGCGTCGTGCAACTGCACGAACTGGTCGCGGACGGCCGCCATTCTCTCAGGCGACTCCAGCCAATCCAGGACTGCCCGGGCCAGGCGCTCGGGCGTCGCCTCGTGCTGCAGAAGTTCGGACACCGCCATCTGCCGCAGCAGGATGTTGGGTAGGCCAACCCAAGGCTGCAAGGCCTGGCGCTTCATGATCTGCCAGCTGATCGCGTTCATGCGGTAGGCGATGACCATGGGCCGTTTGAACAGCGCCGCCTCCAGCGTGGCCGTGCCGCTGGCGATGAGGGTGAGGTCACAGGCAGCCAGGGCCAGGTGCGAGCGGCCCTCGAGGACCTGCAGGCCACCGGCGCCCTCACCCAGCCCAGCGCCGCGTGCTGCGGCGTTGATGGCCTCGCGCAGGGCCGGCAAGGCCGGCACGAGGATCTTCAAACCCGGTCGGGCGCGCTGCACGCGGGCCGCCGCCTCGAAGAACACCTGGGCCAGGTAGCGGATCTCGGAGGCACGGCTGCCGGGAAGCACCGCCAGCACCTCGTCATCCTCCTGCAGGCCCAGGGCACGCCGCGCGCCCGCACGGTCGGCCTGCGCGGGAATCACGTCGGCCAGCGGATGCCCCACGTAGGTCGCTGCGATGTCATGCCGCGCCAGCAGCTCCGGCTCGAAGGGGAAGATGCACAGCACGTGGTCGGCGCTGCGGCGGATCGTGTCGATGCGACCGGCGCGCCAGGCCCAGACCGAGGGACAGATGAAGTGCACGGTGCGGATACCGCGCGCCTTGAGGCCCGCCTCGAGGTCGAGATTGAAGTCGGGGGCGTCCACGCCGACGAAAAGCGGCGGCCGGTCCGCCTGCAGGCGTTCACGCAGCTGGCGTCGGATACCGACGATCTCGCGGTAGTGGCGCAGGACTTCCACATAGCCCCGCACCGCCAGCTTTTCGTGCGGCCACAGCGCCTGGAAACCATGGGCGGCCATCTGGGGGCCGCCGATGCCGTAAGCCCGCAGGTCGGGCCATCGGCGCTTCATGCCCGCCAGCAGCAGGCCGGCCAGCAGGTCACCGGACACCTCGCCGGCCACCATGCCGACCTGCAAGCCGGTCATCGCACGATGCCGCGCTGGGGCGAGACACCCCCAAGGAAGGACTGCATCATGTCCACGTCCGGGCGGGCTTCGGGGGTGGCGTCGGTCAGGGTGGCGATGCGCGCCTGCGCCTGTTCCAGCGTGAGGTCGTCCCGGTACAGGGCCTTGTGCATGGCCTTGACCGCAGCAATGCGCTCGGGGGAGAAGCCACGACGGCGCAGGCCCTCGAAGTTCATCGAGCGGGCCTTGGCCGGCTGGCCCTGGCTCATGACGAAGGGCGGCTGATCGGCAAAGAGCAGCGAGCACATTGCGGTCATGCCGTGCGCGCCGATGCGCACGAACTGGTGGACCACGGTGAAGCCGCCCAGGATGACCCAGTCACCCACCTCCACATGGCCCGCGAGCTGGCTGTTGTTCGCGAAGATGGTGTGGTTACCCACCACGCAGTCGTGGGCGATATGCACGTAGGCCATGAGCCAGTTGTCGTCGCCGATGCGGGTGACGCCACCGCCGCCGGGCGAGCCGATGTTGAAGGTGGTGAACTCACGGATGGTGTTGCGATCGCCAATCACCAGCTCGCAGGGCTCGCCGGCGTATTTCTTGTCCTGGGGGATCGCACCGAGGGAGGCGAACTGGAAGATACGGTTGTCGCGGCCGAGGGTGGTGTGCCCCTCGATAACGCAGTGCGGGCCGACCGTGGTGCCGGCCCCGATACGCACGTGCGGGCCGATGACCGTGTACGGACCCACCGCGACGGTGGGGTCGATCTGCGCGCCGGGTGCGACAACAGCGGTGGGATGAATCAACGAGGTCACACGCCCCTAGCCTTCGATCCGGCGCATGGTGCACATGAGTTCGGCCTCACAGGCCACCTCGTCGCCCACGCGAGTCACGCCCTTGAACTTGAAGATGCCGGCCTTGGCCCGCTCCAGGGTCACATCCAGTGTGAGCTGGTCACCGGGTTCGACGGGACGCTTGAAGCGCGCGCCGTCGATACCTGCGAAGTAGTAGACCGTCTTGTCGTCGGGCGTCACGCCCTGCGTGTCAAACGACAGCAGGGCCGCGGCCTGCGCCATGGCTTCCAGGATCAACACGCCAGGCATCACGGGGCGGTGCGGGAAGTGACCGGTGAAGAACGGCTCGTTCATGGTGACGTTCTTGAGGGCCACGATGCGTTTTCCGGCCTCGATGGACAGCACCCGGTCCACGAGCAGGAAGGGGTAGCGGTGCGGCAGTTGCTTGAGGATCTGGTGAATGTCCATCATGGTTTGTTCTTTTCGAGGGCCTTGATCCGCTCGCGCAGGGTATGAAGCTGGCGCAGCGTCGCGGCATTCTTTTCCCAGGCGGCATTGTCGTCGATGGGAAATACGCCGGTGTAGTGGCCCGGCTTGAGGATGGAGCGCGTGACCAGCGACGTGGCAGAAATGTGCACATGGTCGGCGATGGTCAGGTGGCCCAGGATGCCGGCGCGTCCGCCAATGGTGCAATGCGCGCCGATGGTGGCACTGCCGGCCACTGCCGCACACCCGGCCAGCGCGGTGTGCTTGCCGATACGAACGTTGTGCCCGATCTGGATCAGGTTATCGAGCTTGACGCCGTCCTCGATGACAGTGTCGGCCAGCGCGCCGCGGTCGATGCAGGTGTTGGCGCCGATCTCCACGTCGTCACCGATACGCACCGCACCCAGCTGCTCGATCTTTTCCCAGGCGCCCTGGTTCGGCGCGAAACCGAAGCCGTCGGCGCCGATCACGACCCCGGCGTGGACGATGCAACGCGCACCGATGGTGCAGTCTTCGTGCACCGTCACCCGCGACTTCAATTCGGTGTCGGGGCCGATGTGCACGCCGCGCTCGATCACGCACAAGGGGCCGATGCGGGCGGTCGGATCGATGCGGGCGTTGGGGTCGATGACCGCGCTCGGGTGGATACGCGGGCCAGCCGCCGGCCCCCGACGTGCTTTCCATAACTGCGTAACGCGCGCGAAGTACAGGTAGGGGTCATCGGCTTCGATGGCCGCGCCGCGGGCCAGAGCCGCATCGCGCAGGGCCGGAGCCACGATGACACAGGCCGCCCGGGAGGCGGCCAGCTGCGGTTGGTAGCGGGGGTTGCTGAGGAAACTCAGCTCCGAGGGCGACGCGCTTTCAAGCGGGGCCAGCCCCGTGATGGAAACGCCGGGGTCGCCATGCAGCTGCCCCCCGAGTTCCCTGGTGATGTCGCCCAGGCGCAGCGTCACCTCACCGGCTCGCGTTGAGCGCCCGGATCACCTTCTCGGTGATGTCATGCTTGGGGCTGATGTAGACGGCCTCCTGGATGATGAGGTCGTACTTTTCCTGTTCAGCCACCTGGCGGATCACGCGGTTGGCGCGTTCGAGAACCTGCTGCAGTTCTTCGTTCTTGCGGGCGTTGAGGTCTTCCTGGAACGCACGGCGTTTGCGCTGGAAGTCGCGGTCCTGGTCCATCAGGGCCTTCTGGCGAGCGGCCCGCTGAGTCTCGGACAAGGTGGGCGCATCACGCTCAAAACGCTCGGAGGCGACCTTCAGCGCGTTGCCCAGGTCGTTAAGCTCCTTTTCGGGACGGGAGAAGTCTTGCTCGAGCTTGGCCTGGGCCGCCTTGGCCGCGTTCGCGTCACGCAAGATCCGGTCCGTGCTGACGAAGCCGATGCGGAACTCCTGCGCGATAGCCGGAGACACCGCAACCAGCATACCCAGGAGGCAGGCCCCCCAATGACGGCGAATGGTCTTCATTAGAACGAAGTTCCGATCTGGAATTGAACTCTCTGGATTTTATCCTCCGTCCGCTTGCGGATCGGATTGGCGATTCCCAGGCGCAGGGGGCCCATGGGCGAGACCCAGGACAGGCCGAAACCGACCGAGACGCGCATCTCGCCCAGGTCGATACGCTGGCTTTCGCCGTAGACGTTACCGGCGTCGACGAAGCCGTACATGCGCAGGGTTCGGTCGTTGCCCGCGCCTGGCAGGGGCATCACCAGTTCGCTGTTCAGGGTGATCCGTTTGGCACCGCCCAGGGAGGCGCCGTCCACCGGGTCGCGCGGACCCAGGGTGCCCTGCTCGAAGCCGCGCACGGTACCCAGACCGCCGCTGTAGAAGTTCTTGAAGATCGGCAGGTCACGCCCGCCCAGGCCCTTGCCCAGGCCCAGCTCGCTGTTCACGGCCAGGGTGTACTGCTTGGTCAGAGGAAAGTACTGCTGAAACTGCACGGTGCCACGCAGGTAGCGGGCGTCGCCCGCCACGCCCACTTCAGCCGAGGCGCGCTGCAGGCGGCCGGTGGTCGGCACCAACGCGCTGTCGCGGCTGTCACGGCCCCAGCCCAGGGTCAGGGGCACCAGGGTGGTGGTCGGGCCGTAGCGGCTGATGTAGGTGTCAAAGGACGACGGCAGCGCCAGCCCGCGGGTGATCTGGGTGCGCTCCACGTTGGCGCCGAAGGCCACGGTGTCGATCTCGGAGAACGGCACGCCAAAGCGCATGCCGGCGCCGGAAGTGACGATCTCGTAGCTGCCGCCCTGGTTCTGATAGGGGCGGCTGGTGCGATGGAAAACGTCCAGCGCACGCGAGACCCCGTCGTTGGTGAAGTAGGGATCCACCGTGGACAGCACCACGGTGCGGTTGTACTCGCTGGTATTGACTTCGGCCGCCAGGTACTTGCCGGAGCCGAAGGCGTTCTCCTGGCGGATACCGAAACCCAGGCCCAGCTTGTCCGCGCTGGAAAAGCCGGCTGACAGGGACACGCTGCCCGTGGGCTTTTCGGTCACCGTGACGTTCAGATCGACCTGGTCAGGAGCGCCGGGGATGTTGATCGTCTCCACGCTCACGTCGCGGAAGAAGCCCAGGCGGTCCACGCGGTCACGCGATCGGCGGATGCGGTCGCCGTCGTACCAGCTCGCCTCGAACTGACGGAACTCGCGGCGGATCACTTCGTCGCGGGTACGGGTGTTGCCCGAGACGTTGATGCGGCGCACATAGGCACGGCGCGAGGGCTCGGCCACGATGCGCAGGCTGACGCGATTGGTGGTGCGATCGATCTCGGGGCGAGCCTCGACCTGTGCGAAGGCATAGCCGAAATTGCCGAAGAACTCGGTGAAGGCCTTGGTGGTCTCGGCCACGCGCTCGCCGTTATAGGGTTCGCCAGCGAGGATGGTGATCAGGGTCTTGAATTCTTCGTCGCGCCCCAGGTAGTTGCCTTCGAGCTTGACGTCGCTCACCACAAAGCGCTCGCCCTCGGTCACGTTGATCGTGATGGTGATGGACTGCTTGTCCGGCGACATCGCGACCTGGGTGCTGTCGACGTTGAATTCGAGGTAGCCCCGCTGGGTGTAGTAAGAGCGCAGCGACTCGAGGTCGGCGTTGAGCTTGACGCGCGAATAGCGGTTGGACTTGGTGTACCAACTGAGGAAGCCACCGGTGTCCTGGTCAAACAGGCTCTTGAGGGTGCTCTGGCTGAAGGCCTTGTTGCCGACGATGCGGATGTCGCGGATCTTGGCAACGTCACCCTCGGTGACGTTGAAGGTGAGGTTGACGCGATTGCGCTCGATCGGGGTGACGGTGGTCACGACATCCGCGCCGTACAGGCTTCGGTTGATGTACTGGCGCTTGAGTTCTTGTTCGGCGGCGTCGGCCAGGGCCTGGTCGTAGGGACGTCCCTCGGTCAGGCCGATGTCACGCAGGGACTTCTTGATGGCGTCCTTTTCGAACTCGCGCATGCCAACGAAGTTCACGTCGGCCACCGTGGGTCGCTCTTCGACGATCACCACCAGCACATCGCCATCGACCTCCAGGCGCACGTCCTTGAACAGGCCCAGCGCGAACAGCGCGCGAATGGCGGCGGCGCCCTTGTCGTCGCTGTAGGCGTCGCCGACACGTACGGGCAGGGACGCGAAGACCGTACCCGGCTCCACGCGCTGCAAGCCTTCGACACGGATGTCGCGGACATTGAAGGGGTCGACCGCCCAGGCATGCGCCGCAAGGGTCATGGCCGCCACGCTCGCCAAGGTCCGCGCCCCGAGGCGCCTGAGTTGTTTCTTCATGGATTCAGGGTAGGTCCGCGCACCGGTCTGGACGCGGCGGGAAGGATTCAACCGAGGAAGCGGGTCACGTCGTTGAACAAGGCGACGGACATCAGGACCACCAGGACTGCCACGCCACCGCGCTGCAGCCGGTCTATCCAGGCGTCGGAGACGCTGCGGCCGGTCACCCACTCCCAAAGATAATACATCAGGTGCCCTCCATCGAGGACGGGGATGGGCAGCAGGTTCAGGACGCCCAGACTCACACTAATCAGCGCCAGGAAAACGAGGTAGTGCGTGAAGCCCTGGCTGGCGGACTTGCCCGCGAAATCAGCGATGGTCAGGGGTCCGCTCAGGTTTTTGAGCGAGGCCTCGCCAATGACCATCCGCCCCATCATGCGCAGGGTCAGGGCGGACATGTCCCAGGTGCGCTCTACCCCCTGCCACAGGCCCTCCAGGGGGCCATGCTGCACCTGCACCATCTCCGGCGCCGACCCGACGTAGGCGCCGATGCGCCCCACCGCGGGCCCGGCCCCACCGCGATCTGGCAGGACGTCGGGCGTGACACGCAGCACCGATTCCCAGCCCTCACGCAGCACGCGCCAGTCGCTGGCAACGCCCTGCCCGCCCGCCACCTGGGCCCGCACCCAATCACGCAGTTGCTGGCCGTCGATGATGGACAGGCCCCCGACGGCCAGGACCCGGTCCCCCTTTTGAAGGCCGGCCCGCTGCGCCGCGCCACCTGCGCTCACCTCGCCGATCACAGGCTGGGTGAGCGGACTCATGATGCCGATGCGCCGGGCCAGCGCCGCGTCGGCTTCCTGCGCACCCAGGGCTGCCAGGGGCAAGGACACCTCGCGCGAGCGGCCGTCAGCGCCCTGCGTCACCTGCAGCCGTACATCCCGCCCGTCCAGAGCGCCTTGCATGAGAAGCCAGCGCAGGTCGTCGAAGGACGCCAGGGGCCGCACCGGCTCGCCCTCGAAGCTGCCAGCCTGCACCCATTCGCCGCCGGCCAGGCCGGCGCGCTCGGCCACCGAACCGGCCACCGGCGTGGCCAGGATGGCACGCGGCGCCTCGAAGCCGGACCAGCCCACAGCGGCATACAGCAGCACCGCCAGCAGCAGGTTGGACAGCGGCCCTGCGGCGACGATGGCAGCGCGCGAGCGCAGGGGCTGCTGGTTGAAGGCCAGGTGCCGTTCGTGGGGGGCGACCTCGCCCTCGCGCTCGTCGAGCATGCGCACATACCCGCCGAGCGGGATGGCACAGAGCACGAACTCGGTGTCCTGGCCCGGGCGCGGACGGCGCGGCTTCCAGCGCACCAGGACCTTGCCGAATCCCACGGAGAAACGCAGCACCTTGACACCGCAGGCCACCGCCATGCGGTAGTGGCCGTACTCGTGGATGGCGATCAGCGAGCCCAGGGCGACGATGAAGGCAACGAAGGTCAGCATGGTCAGTGAGGGAGCGAATCAGGTGATGCGGCCGATCGCCTGCGAAGCGGCGCTGCGCGAACGGGCGTCGAGTTCGAGCAAGTCGGCCAATGTAGCGGGCCCTGCGGGCACCACGGCCTCCAGGGTGGCCAGGTTCAGCGCGTGAATCTGATCGAAGCGGATACGGCCCGCCAAAAAGGCCTCGACCGCGATTTCATTCGCGGCGTTGAGCACCGCGGTGGTCCCCGAGGGTGCGCGCAGGCTGTCCCACGCCAGGCGCAGGCCGGGAAAGCGCTCGCGGTGGCCGCGGCTGTCCAACGCCTCGAAGCTCATGTCGGCCAGCGCGGAAAAATCCAGGGGCTGCGCGCCCGAGGCCACGCGATCGGGCCAGGCCAGGCCGTAGGCAATGGGCACGCGCATGTCGGGCGTACCGAGCTGGGCGACCACCGAGGTGTCGCGGTACTGCACCATCGAATGGATCACGCTCTGGGGATGAATCACTACCTCCAGCCGCTCGGGCGGCAGGCCGAACAGGTAGCGGGCCTCGATCACCTCCAGGGCCTTGTTCATCATGGTCGCGGAATCGACCGAGATCTTGCGGCCCATGACCCAGTTCGGGTGGGCACAGGCCTGCTCGGGGGTCACGGCGCGCAGGCGCGCAGGCTCCCAGGTCCGAAAGGGCCCACCCGAGGCGGTGAGGATGATCTTCTCGACACGGGCGTCCCAGGTGGCGGGGTCTTCCGGCAAGGACTGGAAGATGGCCGAGTGTTCGCTATCGATCGGCAGCAGCGTGGCCCCGCCCTCGCGCACCGCGCGCAGAAAGACCTCGCCGCCCACCACCAGGGCTTCCTTGTTGGCGAGCAGCAGGCGCTTGCCCGCCCGGGCGGCGGCCAGGCAGGAGGCCAGGCCGGCGGCGCCCACGATGGCGGCCATCACCGCATCGACCGAGGGGTGCGCCGCGATCTCCTCCAAGGCACCGGGGCCCTGCAGCACACGCGTGGGCAGGCCCTCGGCCGCCAGTCGCGAGGCCAGTTCGCGGGCGGCGCCCGCATCGGCCATCACCGCCATCGCGGGTCGGAACCGCGCGCACTGCTGCATCATCAGGTCGACCTGGCGCGCCGCCGACAGGGCGACCACCTCGAAGCGGCCCGGGTGACGGTCGATCACGTCCAGGGTCTGCGTACCGATGGAGCCGGTGGAGCCGAGAACGGCAATGCGTTGGGGAGTCATCGGGCGAATGTCAGGGAATACAGCATCATGGCCAGGGGCAGTGTGGGCAGCAAGGCGTCCACGCGATCGAGCACGCCGCCGTGCCCGGGCAGCAGGCGACTGGAGTCCTTGGCACCGGCGCTGCGTTTGACCAGGGATTCGATCAGGTCGCCCGCCACGCTCATGGCCGCGAGAAACAGCACCGCCGGCACCAGCAGGCCCAGGCCTTGGTCCGCCAGGACGGTGTAGAGGCTGGGAACGCCAGCCTGCCAGGCCGCGTCGCCTTGGCGCCAGGCCAGGGCCAGCAGCAGCACAGCGACCATGCCGCCCCACACGCCCTCCCAGCTCTTGCCGGGGCTGATGGCGGGCGCCAGTCGGCGTTGGGTGAATTTCAGGCCCAAGGCGCGGCCCGCGAAATAGGCCGCCACGTCGGCCACCCACACCAGCACGAAGACCGACAAGAGGAAATTGATGCCGATGGCGCGGGCCTGGGCCACGGCCAGCCACGCCAGCCACAGCGCCAACACTCCACCCGCCAGGCGTACCGCCCGCGGGATGGCGGGCCAACCAGCGACCCCCCGACGCAGCACCCAGGCACCCCCCAGGACCCACAGCGCCGAAGCCAGCAGCCACAGGGGCGGCAGGGGACGCGCCACGAGACCGGTCGTCCAGGACAGCAGACACAGGGCGAGGCAGGCCATGGCGCAGGCCACCGAGCCGACCTGCGACGAGCCATTGAGCCGGCCCCATTCCCAGGCCCCAGCGGCCAGCAGCACCAGCACCACGAGCGCGAAGGGCACCGGAGACGGCCAGAACAGGGCTGGCAGGAGGATGGCCAGGAGCAGGACGGCGGTGATGATGCGTTGCTTGAGCATGAATCGCGGGGTCCGTCCGTGGCGACCTGCGGGGGACTAGGCCGCTTCGCGCTGAGGCGCGCCGCGGACCTGGTCCGAGGTCTTGCCAAAGCGCCGCTCGCGCCGGTTGAAGTCGGCGATGGCCTCGTCCAGGGCCTGGGCGTCGAACTCGGGCCAGAGCTTCTCGCAGAAATGGAATTCGGCGTAAGCGGACTGCCACAACAGGAAATTGCTGATGCGGTGCTCGCCGCCGGTGCGGATCACGAGGTCCGGGTCGGGTACATGGGCCAGGGCCATCGCCGCACCGAGGCTGGCCTCGGTGATGGGCCGGCCCTCGGCGGCCAGGCGCGCCGCGGCCTGGGCAATATCCCAGCGGCCACCGTAGTTGAAGCAGATGTTGAACACGAGGCGGCTGTTGCCGGCGGTGGCAGCCTCGGCCTGGGCCAGGCCCGCCTGGGTCTTGGCCGGCAAGCTGGAGCGGTCGCCGATGAAATGCAGGCGCACGCCCTCGGCCTGCAGCAGCGGCACCTCACGGGACAGCGCCATGCCCAGAAGGTCCATGAGGCCGGAGACTTCTTCGGGCGGGCGCTTCCAGTTCTCGGAGGAGAACGCGAAGACCGTCAGCACCTTCACGCCGATGTCGCCGCATCGGCGCACACAGGCACGCAAGGCGTCCAGACCCATCTTGTGACCTGCCACACGCGGCAGCATACGGCGCGTGGCCCAGCGGCCATTGCCATCCATCACGATGGCGATGTGGTGCGGAACGGAACTCAAGGGATCTTGGCCGGCCGGGGTGGGGGGCACAGTCCGTTCATGGCCGCTCAGACGGCCATGATCTCCTGCTCCTTGGCCGCCACCAGGGTGTCGATCTCGGCGATATGCCGGTCGGTCACCTTCTGGATGTCGGCCTCGGCGCGCTTTTGGTCATCTTCGGAGGCGAGCTTGTCCTTGACCAGTTTCTTCACATGCTCGTTGGCGTCGCGGCGCAGGTTGCGAATGGCGACCTTGCCGCTCTCGCCTTCCGTGCGCACGAGCTTGGTCATTTCCTTGCGACGCTCTTCGCTCATGGGCGGCATGGGCACACGAATCAGGTCGCCCATGGCGGCAGGGTTCAGGCCCAGGTCGCTCTCGCGGATAGCCTTCTCAATCTTGGCGCCCATGCCCTTTTCCCAGGGCTGCACGCTGATCGTGCGGGCGTCGAGCAGGGCCACGTTGGCGACCTGACTGATCGGGACCATGGAGCCGTAGTAGTCGACCTGCACCGAGTCGAGCAAGCCGGGGTTGGCGCGGCCGGTGCGGATGCGGGCGATGGCGTTCTTGAAGGCGACGATGGACTGGTCCATCTTGGCCTCGGTGGTTTTCTTGATCTCGGCGATCGTGCTCATGGCAGTTTTCCTGTGAGGTCAGGCGTAGACCAGGGTGCCTTCATCCTGGCCCAGGACGACGCGCTTGAGCGCACCGTTCTTGAAAATCGAGAACACCCGGATCGGCAGCTTCTGGTCGCGGCACAGCGCGAAGGCGGTGGCGTCCATGATGCCCAGGTTCTGGGCCATGGCCTCGTCGAAGCTGATCTTGCTGTAAAGCGTGGCCGACGGGTCTTTCTTGGGGTCGGCGGTGTAGACACCGTCGACCTTGGTGGCCTTGAGGACCAGCTCGGCGCCGATCTCGGCACCGCGCAGGGCGGCGGCGGTGTCGGTGGTGAAAAAGGGGTTGCCAGTGCCGGCCGCGAAGATGACGACCTTGCCCTCTTCGAGGTACTGCAAGGCCTTGGGGCGCACATAGGGTTCGACCACCTGCTCGATGGCGATCGCCGACATGACGCGGGCGGTGAGGCCCTGCTTGTCCATCGCGTCGGCCAGGGCCAGCGAGTTCATGACGGTGGCCAGCATGCCCATGTAGTCGGCGGTGGCGCGGTCCATACCGACCGAGCCGCCGGCGACACCGCGAAAGATGTTGCCGCCGCCGATCACCACCGCCACCTGCACGCCCATGTTCACCACCTGCGCCACCTCCTGCACCATCCGCACGATGGTCGCGCGGTTGATGCCGAAGGCATCGTCCCCCATCAGCGCCTCGCCAGACAGCTTCAGCAGGATGCGCTTGTGGGCAGGCTGGGCGTCGGGCATAGGCAGGGACTCCTGGTTAAACGGGTTGAGTTTAGCGGCCCGCGCGAGCGGGCGGGGTCAAACGGGGGACGGCCCCTGGGGCCGCCCGGGCGATCAGGCGCCGCCCTTGGCCGCCGCGACCTGGGCAGCCACTTCGGCAGCGAAATCGTCAACCTTCTTCTCAATGCCCTCGCCCACCACGTACAGGGTGAAGCCCTTGACGGTGGTGCCGGCGGCCTTGAGCATCTGCTCGACGGTCTGCTTGTCGTTCTTCACGAAGGGCTGGTTGAACAGGGACACCTCCTTGAGGTACTTCTGCACCGAGCCTTCGATCATCTTGGCGGCGATGTCGGCGGGTTTGCCCGACTCGGCGGCCTTGGCGGTGGCGACGCTGCGCTCCTTGTCGATCAGGGCGGCGGGCACGTCGGCGCTGGTCAGGGCTACCGGCTTCATGGCCGCCACGTGCATGGCCACGTCCTTGGCGGCGTTCTCGTCACCCTCGTACTGCACCACCACACCAATACGGGTGCCGTGCAGGTAGGAAACCAGCTTGCCGGCGCCTTCGAAGCGCTGGAATCGGCGAAAGCTCATGTTCTCGCCGATCTTGCCGATCAGGCCCTTGCGCACGTCTTCCAGGGTCGGGCCGAAGCCGTCCTGGGCGTAGGGCAGCGCACCCAGGGCCGCCACGTCGGCGGGCTGGTGCTTGACGATCAGTTCAGCGGCGGCCTTGGCCAAAGCCAGGAAACTGTCGTTCTTGGTGACGAAGTCGGTTTCGCAGTTGGTTTCCAGCAGCGCGCCGGTGCCGCCGGCGATGGAAGCGGAGACGACGCCTTCGGCGGTGATGCGGCTGGAGGCCTTGCCGGCCTTGTTACCCAGCTTGACGCGCAGGATTTCTTCGGCCTTTTCCATGTTGCCGTCGGCCTCGGTCAGGGCCTTCTTGCACTCCATCATGGGGGCGTCGGTCTTGGCGCGCAGTTCGGCGACCATGCTTGCGGTGATTGCAGCCATTTCTTTCCTCGTAACGTTCAATTCAAATCGGATGCGGTTGCGAAAAAGGGGCCCGTGAGCCCCTTCATGCGACGAGCGTTGCGGCTCGCGAGGGGATTCAGGCGCGGGCGCCTTCTTCCACTTCCACGAATTCGTCGCTGCCCTCGGACACGGCCTTAACGACGTCATTGACGGCGTTGGCACGGCCTTCGAGGATGGCGTCGGCGATGCCGCGCGCGTACAGCGTGACGGCCTTGGAGGAGTCGTCGTTGCCGGGGATCACGTAGTCGATGCCCTCAGGCGAGTGGTTGGAGTCCACCACGCCAACCAGCGGAATGCCCAGCTTCTTGGCTTCAGCCACGGCGATCTTGTGGAAGCCCACGTCGATCACGAAGATGGCGTCGGGCAGGGTGTTCATGTCCTGGATGCCGCCGATGTCCTTCTCGAGCTTTTCCATCTCGCGGGCGAACATGAGCT
>JBEEIS010000141.1:0-7314 GCA_041169755.1 Pseudomonadota bacterium
GCTTTCGCAACCTGACCAACAGCCGCCGCCCCGTCGCCAAGGTGGAAGACTTCAACGGCGTGAAGGTGCGGGTGATGCAGAACAACATCTTCCTGGACACCTTCAAGACCCTGGGCACCAATGCCGTGCCCATGGCCTTCGGCGAGGTATTCACCGCGCTGGAAACCAAGACCATCGACGGCCAGGAGAACCCCTTCGTCACCATCGACACCTCCAAGTTCTACGAGGTGCAGAAGTTCCTGAGCGTCACGCGCCATGCCTACACCCCCTTCCTCGTGCTTTACAGCAAGAGGCTGTGGGACCAACTGAGTGCCCAGGAGCAGGCCGCCCTGCGTGAGGCCGCCATCGAAGGCCAGAAGGCCCAGCGCGCCTCCATCCGCGCCCAGAGCGACAAGGCCCTGGCGGCTTTGCGCGCCAAAGGCATGCAGGTCAACGAGATCGCGCCGGCGGAACAGCGCCGCATGTTCGAGACCGTCAAGCCGGTCTACGACAAGCACCGCGAAACCATCGGTGCCGAGGCGATCAACACCGTCTTCGACGCGCTCAAGAAAGCACGCGGCGGCTGATGACGCCCACCGGGGGTCGCAAGGGCTTGCCTTTGCGGCCCCTTTTTTCATGAACGCCCGCCTGATGCGGGTTCTTCGAAGGTGTCCATGACTGCCAAGCCCGGCCTGTCCGCACCCCGTTACCAGGGCGTCTTTCCGGTGGTTCCCACCACCTTCACCGAAAGCGGTGAGCTGGACCTCGCGAGCCAGAAGCGCTGCGTCGACTTCATGATCGACGCTGGCTCACAGGGCCTGTGCATTCTGGCCAACTTCTCCGAACAATTCGCGCTGTCCGATGCCGAGCGCGAGACGCTCACGCACACGCTGCTTGAACATGTCGCCGGCCGTGTGCCGGTGATCGTGACCACCACCCATTTCAGCTCGCAGGTGTGCGCCGAGCGTTCGCGCCGCGCGCAGGCGCAGGGCGCCGCCATGGTGATGGTGATGCCGCCCTATCACGGTGCCACGATCCGCGTGAGTGAGTCGCGTGTCGTCGAGTTCTACCAGCGCGTGAGCGACGCCCTCACCATCCCGATCATGGTGCAGGACGCTCCCGTGAGCGGCACCGCCTTGTCCGCGCCGCTGCTGGCGCGCATGGCCCGCGAGATCGAGCAGCTGGCCTATTTCAAGATCGAGACGCCGGGCGCCGCCAGCAAGCTGCGCGAACTGATCGCTCTGGGCGGCGAGGCGATTGAAGGTCCGTGGGACGGGGAGGAGGGCATCACCCTCCTGGCTGATCTCGACGCCGGTGCCACGGGTGCGATGACCGGTGGTGCCTACCCGGACGGCATTCGCACCATCGTCGATGCGCACCGGGCTGGCCGGCGCGAAGAAGCCGTCGCCGCTTATGCGCGCTGGCTACCTTTGATCAACGCCGAGAACCGCCAGGGTGGCATCCAGGCGGCCAAGGCCCTGATGAAGGCGGGCGGTGTGATCGCCTGCGACGGCATGCGCCATCCCTACGCCCAGATGCATCCCGACACCCGGGCGGGCCTGCTCGATGCGGCCCAGCGCCTGGATCCGATGGTGCTGCGCTGGGCCCGTTGACGCGACCCGACGACCCTGATTTCTCGTTCGCCTGCCAGACCCCACTTCCGACATGAAGATCACCCACCTCGAAACCATCCGCCTCGGCGAATTCCCCAACATCCTCTGGGTGCGCCTGCACACCGACGAAGGCCTGGTGGGCCTAGGCGAAACCTTCATGGGGGCGGCGGCCGTCGAGGCCTACCTGCATGAATGGGCTGCGCCCAAGCTGGTCGGCACCGACCCGCTGGCCATCGAATCGCGCAACCGCGACCTCACCGGCTACCTGGGCTGGCGCGGATCGGGTGTCGAGACGCGGGGCAATTCTGCGGTGGACATCGCCCTCTGGGACATTTTCGGCAAGGCCGCTGGCATGCCGGTGCATACCGCGCTGGGCGGCAAGAGCCGCGACGCGATCCGTATCTACAACACCTGCGCCGGCTACAAGTACGTGCGCAGCACCGTCAACCAGAACACCGCCAACTGGGGCCTGGGCCAGAGCGCCGGCCCGTATGAGGACCTGGAGGGCTTTCTGCACCGCGCCGACGAAGTGGCCCAGTCGCTGCTGTCCGAGGGCATCACCGCGATGAAGATCTGGCCCTTCGATATGGCGGCCGAACGCAGCCACGGCCAGTACATCAGCAACGAGGACCTCAACGCCGCACTCGAGCCATTTCGCAAGATCCGCCAGGCCGTGGGCGACCGCATGGACATCATGGTGGAATTTCACAGCCTGTGGCGTCTGCCCATGGCGCGCAAGATCGCCCGTGCGCTGGAGGAGTTCAACACCTTCTGGCATGAAGATGCGATTCGCATGGACAGCCTGGACCTGCTCAAGGCCTATGCGCAGGACTGCAAGGCCATGGTCTGCGCCAGCGAGACGCTGTCGTACAAGTGGGGCTTCAAGGACTACCTGGAAACCGGCGTCGCCGGCGTGGCCATGCTCGATCTGAGCTGGTGCGGTGGCCTGTCGGAGGCGCGCAAGATCGCTGCCATGGCCGATGCCTGGCAGCTGCCGGTGGCGCCGCATGATTGCACGGGCCCGGTGGTGTGGGCCGCGTCCACCCACCTGTCGCTGCATGCGCCCAATGCGCTGGTGCAAGAGAGCGTGCGCGCCTTCTACACGGGTTGGTACAAGGAACTCGTCACCGAGCTGCCGCATGTGGACAAGCAGGGGATGATCCACTTGAACGACAAGCCTGGCCTGGGCCTGGAGCTGCTGCCGGACCTGCACAAGCGAGCCGACGCCATCGTGCGCACGTCCAAGGCCTGACCCGAGACCTGAGGCCGAAGTCCAAGGAGCCCGCCATGAAGATCACTGCCGTCACGCCTTTCATCCTGCATGTGCCGGTCACCGGCTCGATGATCGCCGACAGCACCCACACCGTGACCCACTGGGGCGTGGTGGGCGCGCGCATCGACACCGACAACGGACTCTCGGGCTACGGTTTCACCGGCACGCATGCCCACCTGCCCAGCGACCAGCTGATCACCCGTTGCATCGAAACCTGTCACGCGCCGCTTCTGATCGGCGAGGACGCGAACGACGTGCAGCGCCTGTGGATCAAGCTGGCACGCCAGCCTGCCTTGCAGTGGGTGGGGCGCGCAGGCATCACCACGCTCTCGCAGGCGGCGATCGATGTCGCGCTGTGGGACCTCAAGGCCAAGGCTGCGGGCCAGCCGCTGTGGAAGCTGCTCGGGGGCCAGGTGCGCGAGAAGGTACGGGCCTACAACACCGACATCGGCTGGCTGTCTATTCCCGACGACGCACTCGTGGCCGGCGCCAAGCGCGCGGTGGACCAGGGCTTCACCGGTGTGAAGATCAAGGTCGGGTCCTCGGAGGTGGACCGCGACTTGCGCCGACTGGCGGCGGTGCGTCGCGCCATCGGCGACAGCGTGACGATGGCCGTCGATGGCAACGGCAAGTGGGACCTGCCCACCTGCCTGCGTTTTTGCCGGGGCGCGGCGGACCTCGACCTGCTCTGGTTCGAAGAGCCACTCTGGTATGACGACGTCAAGGCGCACGCCGAGCTCGCTCGCGCGCAGAGCATCCCGGTGGCCCTGGGCGAGCAGCTCTATACGACCGAGGCTTTCTCCGAGTTCTTCCACCAGAACGCCATCCACTGGGTGCAACCCGACGTCACGCGCATGGCGGGCATCACGGATGTCTGGCGTGTGTGCGAGACCGCGCACAGCTACCGCCTGCCGGTGGCGCCGCATGCGGGGGACATGAGCCAGGTGCATGTGCACCTGTCGTACGCGCACCCTGCGTGTGCGGTGCTGGAATACATCCCCTGGATCAAGGACTGCTTCACCGACCCGGCGGACGTGGTGGACGGGCATTTCCGCTTGCCGCAGTTGCCCGGCGCGGGGACGACGCCTGTACCGCAGGCCTGGGCGCGTTACCGGCAGCCGACGGCCTGAAGCCTGCGGCTCGGGCCGCAGGGGAGGGCGCTCAGATCGTGATCCCGCCGTCGACGTTGTAGGCCTGCCCCGTCACGAAGGCTGCCTCGTCGCTGGCCAGAAACACCACCAGCGGCGCGATCTCGTGGGCCTGTGCCAGGCGCCCCAGGGGTTGGCGTGCGATGAAGGCCTTGCGGGCGGCTGTGGGGTCGTCATACGCATTGATCCGGTCCTGCAGCGAGGGCGTATCCACCGTGCCCGGGCAGATCGCATTGCAACGCACCCGCTGCCCCACATAGTCCGCCGCCACGCTCTTGGTCAGGCCGATGACCGCCGCCTTGGACGTCCCGTAGATGAAGCGATTGGGCAGCCCCTTGATGCTGCTGCACACGCTGGACATGTTGATGATGCTGGCGCCGGCCGGCGTGGCCTTCGCGCGCTCGATCATGCCGGGCAGGGCGGCCTGGATGGTCCAGAACTGCGAGCGCACATTCAGGTTGAACGCGAAATTCCATTCGTCGTCGGTGGCCTGTTCGATGGTGCCGTTGTGGACGAAGCCCGCGCAATTGAACAGGATGTCCAGCGGCGGCAGGCCGCTGACGAAGCGGGTGATGGCCGCCTTGTCCAGGACGTCCAGAGTGGCCGTGCGGATGCCTGCCGCGTCGCCATACGCCGCCAGCAGGCTGGCGTTCACGTCGGTGGCCCAGACCTGAGCACCTTCTGCGGCCAAGGCCAGTGCCGTGGCCTTGCCGATTCCCTGGCCAGCGGCCGTCACCAAGGCGGTTTTTCCCTGTAGTCGCATGGGGTCTCCTGTCTCGTCGGGTTAAGGGTTTTCTCTAGGGGGCGCAGGCCGTGCTGCTAATCATCATACGAATCATACGCGTGCCTGCTTGCGCTGGCCTGCGTGTGCGATAGCGACAACCACTACAGGAGACGACATGATCAAACGCCAAGCCATCAAGACCATCGCCGCCTGCGCCGCGCTGGCCGCTTCCCTGGCCGTCCCCGGCCTGGCCCAGGCCCAGACCAAGCTCAAGTGGGCCCACGTCTACGAGACCTCCGAGCCGTACCACAAGTGGTCGGTGTGGGCCGCCGAGGAATTCAAGAAACGCACCAACGGCAAGTTCGAGATTCAGGTCTTCCCGGCGTCCAGCCTGGGCAAGGAAAGCGACATCAACCAGGGCCTGCAACTGGGCACGGTGGACATCATCCTGACCGGCGCATCCTTTGCCTCCAACTCCTTTCCCCGACTGGCGGTCAGCTACTACCCCTTCACCTTCCGTGACGCGGACCACGTGATCAAGTACGGCAAGAGCGATGTGTTCCGCGAACTGACCGAGGGCTACAAGCGCGCCACCGGCAACACCGTGACCGCGCTGACCTACTACGGCGCTCGCCACGCCACCAGCAACAAGCTCTTTACCAACTGCGACCAGATGAAGGGCCTGAAGATGCGCGTGCCGGATTCGCCGGCCTACACCGCGCTGCCCCGTGCCTGCGGCGCCAACCCCACGCCCATCGCCTTCGCCGAGGTCTACCTCGCGCTGCAAAACGGTACCGTCGATGCGCAGGAAAACCCGCTGCCCACCATCGAGGCCAAGAAGTTCTTCGAAGTGCAAAAGAACATCATCCTGACCGGCCACATCTCCGACGCGCTGCTCACCGTGGTGGCCCCCAGCACCCTGGGCCGCATGTCCGCCGCCGAGCAAAAGCTCTTCGCCGACATCTCGCAAGAAGCCGCGGTGAATGCCACCAACGAGATCCGCAAGCGCGAAGGCGAGCTGGTTGACGAGTTCAAGAAGAAGGGCATCAATGTGGTCACCGTGGACCGCAATGACTTCCAGCAGCGTGTACTCAAGGCCATCACCTTCGAGTCGATGAAGCTGGACAAGCGTGACTGGGATCGCATCATCGCGATCAAGTAAGCCGTCCTGTCTCCAGCGGGCCCGAGGGTGCTGGTCGCCCCCGGGCCCGTGGTGCATCCGGGGCCTACGGGCCCCACTGTCTCTCCCCCGGAAAGCCTTCACCATGTCCAGCCTCGATGATCTGCCCCGCGTCATGGGCGAAGACGGCCAGTTCCACGCCCAGGATGAAGCCGTCGATCTCTCCGGAACGCCGCCGGAGGCCTGGGTGGCGGTGGCTTTCTTCTGGGTCCTGGGCCTGACGGTCTTCTTCCAGTTTTTCACCCGCTATGTGCTCAATGACTCGGCTTCCTGGACCGAGGAGATCGCGCGCTACCTACTGATTGGCACCGTGTTTACCGGCGCCACGTTGGGCGTGATCAAGAACAACCACATCCAGGTCGATTTCTTCTACCGGTACATGCCCGCCGGCGTGGCCCGCGTGATGTCGACCGCGGTGGACCTGTTGCGCGTGGCCTTCTTTGCCGCCGCGGCCGTCTTCACCGTGATGCTGATGCTTCGACTGGGCAGCACCACCCGCATGACCATGGTGGACCTTCCCATGAACTGGGTGTACAGCGTCGTGATGGTGAGCTTCGCCGCGATGGCCGTGCGCGCGGCGCAAGTGGCCTGGATCCATCGCCGTCGCGGCTACTCCGTCCTCGAGCGGCCCGAGTCCACCATGGACGACCGCTGACCCCACGGCGCCCCTTTCTCGCAGTACCCCATGCTCAAAGTCCTCTTCCTGATTCTCATGAGCGGTGGCATTCCGGTGGCCATCGCCATGGCGGGCTCCTCGCTCCTGTACATCCTGTGGTCCGGCAACATGCCGGGCTTCGCGGTGATTCACCGCATGGTGGGCGGCATCGACAGCTTCCCGCTGCTGGCTGTGCCCTTCTTCATCCTCGCCGGCAACCTGATGAACAACGCCGGCATCACCAACCGCATCTACAACTACGCGCTGGCCCTGGTGGGGTGGCTGCGCGGTGGCCTGGGCCATGTGAACGTGGTGGGCTCGGTGGTCTTTGCCGGCATGAGCGGCACCGCCATTGCTGATGCCGCGGGCCTGGGCACCATCGAGATCAAGGCCATGAAGGACCATGGCTACGAGACCGAATTCGCGGTCGGTGTCACGGCCGCATCGGCCACGCTGGGCCCCATCATTCCGCCCAGCCTGCCTTTCGTCATCTACGGCATGATGGCCAACGTCTCGGTCGGCGCCCTGTTCCTGGCCGGCATCCTGCCGGGCGCACTGATGGCCATCCTGATGATGCTGACGGTGGCCTACTTTGCCCACAAAAACGGCTGGGGCGGCGACATCAAGTTCGAGTGGCCCCGCGTCATCAAGGCCCTGATCGAAACCGCAGTGGTCATTGGCTGGCCGCTGGGCCTGTGGTGGCTGGTGCAAACCGCGGGCCTGCCCGCGCAAGCCACGGTGT
>JBEEIS010000142.1:0-99274 GCA_041169755.1 Pseudomonadota bacterium
TGGGCGTGATGGGCGACGGCCGCACCTACGACTACGTGGTGGCCCTGCGCGCGGTGCAGACCTCGGACTTCATGACGGCCGACTGGGCGGAGCTGCCCTATGCGCTGCTCAAGAAAGTGTCGGGGCGGATCATCAACGAGGTGCGCGGGATCAACCGCGTGACCTATGACGTGAGCTCCAAGCCGCCGGCGACGATTGAGTGGGAGTGAACGCGGATGCGCCGAGTCTTGGCCGGATGGATCCTGGGTTTCCTCTGCGCCGCATCCAGCGCACAGACGGACCTGATCGAGCGCCTCCAGAGCGGCGGCTACAACCTGTTCTTTCGCCACGCCATCACCGATGGACAAGACCCCTACAAGGTCAACCCACCGAACGAGACGCTGTCCAACTGCGCCAGCCAGCGGCCCTTGAATGATGCCGGGCGCGACCAGGCCTGGCAGATCGGACGGCGCATCACCGAGCTGGGGATTCCGATCGGGGAGGTGTACGCCAGCCCCATCTGCCGCTGCGAGGAAACCGCCCGCCTGGCCTTCGGGCGCGTCACGACCGTCGATTGGCTGGTGGCGCGTCGAGGTCAGAGCATGCCCCGCTTGAACCAGGCCCTGCGGTCCGTGCCGTCCACCGGCTGGTTCACCAAGACACCCAGCGGGAAGAACACGGTCTTCGTCGGGCACAACATCACGTTTTCGGAAGCCCTGGTGGGCCAGGAGTTCGGACGTCCGCGCCTGGAGGAAGGGGAAGCCTTGGTGATCGAGCCTGGTGATCCGCCACGCGTGCTCGGGCGGATCAGGTTCTATTGATCTTCATCGCGGTCTGCGCATCGAGCCGAGCTTCACCGATTCGTTGCAGCGCCAGGGGGCAGGGCGCCCAACTGGTTCAGAAAATCCAGGATCTCCTGTCTGACCGTGCGTGTGGTCACGGCATCGGAACAGAAATCAGGCTTGGGCGCGCCGCGGCAATGACCCGTGGCGGGATCGCGTCCGCCTGAAGCCGAGCACCAGTGCGGGTTGGCGCTGTACCAGCAGCGGTTCACGGGCCGCTCGGGCGGGCTCTCGTCGTCGAAGGCATGCGTGGTGTTCGGCAAGCGGACATGCTGCGTGACCCACTGCGCGAGGCGAGGATCGCAGGCCCGAAGATCGGTCTGACTGCCAGGCGGCTCCAGTTCGGCCGTGACCATCAGCACCGGTGCATAAAACGGCCCCAGGCGAGGTCGCATCGCCTCGGTCGTGCCCTGCCCGTGCGGCGCAGGCGTGGACTGCCAGCTCCAGCACGCCGGGTAGATCGAGATGCCCGCGCGAAACAGGCCCTTGTGCGTCTGCGTGATCGACGGCTCGTCGGTGAAGGCGCGCAGCACGCTCCATCCGCCCTGACTGCCCCCCATCAAGAATATCCGCGCCGGGTCCACCTGCGGCTGCTCGCGCAGCCAGCGGGCGGCAGCAAAGGCGTCGCGGGCGCGGGTGTTGGCGCCAAGCGCGGAGAACGCACCCCGGTGGGCGCTGACCGGCGCGTCGATCTTGCGCCAGTTGGCGATGAAGCCGCGACTCCAGAAACTGTCCAAGACCAGCACGTTGAAGCCCTGCGCCAGAAACCATCGCGCATGGCCATAGTCGATGAAACCCGGCCCGCCCACGCCCCCGTGCTGAATCACCAGGGTGGGGTGGGGCCCCGGCGCTTGCACCGGGTTCCAACTGGCCAGCAACTTGCCGGATTGGGCGGCCGACCAGTCCGGGATCAGCGGCACATGGCGCGCCAAGCCAAAGCGCACCACCTGGTCGTTCATGGCGCGTTGACCGAATCCGAGCTGTTGCACCTCCTGGACCGAGGGTGGCTCGGTGCGCACGATGGGCGGCGGCTCGTCATAGGGCCGCCCCCAGAAGGCCTGGGCGTTCGCGCACACCAGCAGCGCGCAGACCAGAGTGACACGTCCGAGCAGGCTCATGGGCATGTACAGCGATTGGCGCTTTCAGTTTTGATGATTAGCACCCGCTTATTATTCACACATGTTGGATTTTCTACGCGATGATGACGACCATGCGTTCCAACTTCTCAAGGTGGTTTTTCCCCACACAGCGCGCTTGGCAACTTTTCGGCATCGCCTTGCTGGCGTCCGGTGCCGGGGCCCACGCCCAGTCGCCAGGTTGCGCGCCCGCACCGACTGATCCGCCCCGCCTGTACGCCCTGCCCAGTGGTATCCACACCGTCCAGGGCACGATCGCGTCCTTCGACCCCTGCCACCGCTCGGTCTCGCTGCGCACACCGTTCTTCGCGGACAAGCCGCCGCTCATGATCCTGGCCCACGGCGGCGGCGGGCTGGACACCGCCACCACCAACGCCGCCGATGCCTTCCGCAGCAAGGGCATGGCGACCTTGGTGTTCGACGCCTTCCAGATGAATGGCTTTTATCAAGGCGGGCGCTTCTTCGCGACGGCAATGACCAACGAAGCGCGCCAGCGCATGATCTACCGCGCCGCGCTGGGCGCCTATGAATGGGCCTTGCGCCAGGACAAGATCGACAACCGCCGCATCCTGTTTCATGGCCTGTCCAACGGGGCGGCGGCGGTGGCCAACCTCGCGGCCGTGGTCGATCCCCAGCATGTGATCGCCCTCTATGCCGAAGGGACGCCCGGCAACGGCATCGGGCTGCCCGACGCGCTGCGCGCGCCGCTGAAGATGGTCTTCGGGCGCTTGGACAACTATGGCGGACGCACGGCGGAAGAATTCATCTGGCTGCGGCAGGAGTTGTGTGCCGGCAATGTGGTCGATTTCGATCACCCTGTGGGCAATTCCGCCTCGTGCAATCGGCGGGTCAATCCCTTTGGGCAGACGCAAAAACCCATGGACTGGTACGAGGCGCAACAGGCCCAGGGCGCACCGATCGAGCTGGTGTGGCTGGAGGAAACCGCCCACGGGGTGTTTCTGGGGCCGCTCACGAAGAACATGGTGCCCTACACCAGTGGCCAGACGCGTTTTGCCTGGGTCGGCGGCAGCTACGTGGCGCGCGGCAAGTTCCTGGACGAGGTCGCGGCCCGTGCCAAGGCGCCTCGCCCTTGAAGAAGGCTCCGACCTATACGGCGCCGTTATAGCCCGTCAAGCAAATCCCTAGTACTGCTTGCGGCCGCACGCTCCTAGAATTTTGCGTGCTGAAGACCTCGCACCTCGGTGCGCGCCCTGGCCTGCTAATTCGACACCCAGCCCCAAACGCATGAACCCCACCCACGATCCGGTGCTCGATGCACCGCTTCCCTACGGCCCCACGCTCACCCTCCAGGAGGCCCAGCGGATGATGCAGGCCGCAGAACGCCATGCGCTGGCGCACAAATGGCCGGTGGCCATCGTCATCGCGGATGCCAGCGGCGGCATCCTCATGGCGCAGAAACTGGATCACACCCAGCATTCCAGCATGGACATCGCCATGGGCAAGGCGCGCACGGCGGTCAACTTCCGTCGCCCGACCCGTATGTTCCAGGACGGGATCCGCGCCGGCGGCGAGGGATTGCGATTCCTCGCGGTACCCGGTGTGACACCACTCGAGGGTGGCTTTCCTGTGGTGCGCGCAGGACAGGTTGTGGGCGGCATCGGCGTGTCGGGCGTGCTGTCGTCGCAGGATGCCGAGGTCGCGCAGGCCGGAATGGCCGCCCTGGCCTGAAGGTTGGGGCCCCCGCTTTTTTCATCACTACAACGAGGAGACAACATGACTTCAACGACCCGCAGGAGCCTGGTCCTGGGCGCCCCCCTGGCGGCTGCACTGGCTGGCCGCAGCTGGGCGCAGGAACGTTTTCCGACCAAGACGGTGCGGATCATCGTGCCCTTCGTCGCGGGCAGCCAGGTGGATATCGTGGCCCGCGAGATCCAGCGTCGCGTGCAAGAGGCCTGGGGCCAAGCGGTGGTGGTGGAGAACCGCCCGGGCGCGGGTGGCACCGTCGGCAGCCGCACGGTGGCCACGGCCGACGCAGACGGCCATACCTTGCTGTTCACGTCGGCTTCGCACGCGATCAACCCGACGCTGTACAAGAAGCTGCCCTACGACACCCTCAAGGACTTCCGCGGCGTCACTTTCGGCACCAGCGTGCCCAATGTGCTGGTGGTGGCCCCTTCGCTGGGCGTGAAGAACGTGCCGGAGTTGCTGCAGTTGATTCGCAGCAAGCCGGGCGCCCTGAACTTCGCTTCCGCGGGCGTGGGCAGCGGCACCCATTTCAATGGCGAGATGTTCAAGGCCATGGCGCGCCTGGACATCGTGCACGTGCCGTACAAGGGCACGGGCGATGCCCTGGTCGACACGGCGGCAGGCCGCTCGGCGTTCTATTGGTCGCCGTTGGGTCTGACCCTGCCGTTCATCCGCGAGAACCGGCTGGTGCCGCTGGCAGTGAGCACCGCACGGCGTGCCGCCGTCATGCCCGATGTGCCGGTGATTTCCGACTTCGTGCCGGGGTGTGTGTACGACCACTGGTACGGCCTGGTCGCGCCGGGCAAGACACCCCAGTCGGTCGTCGACAAGATCGCCGCGGATGTGGGGCGTGCACTGCGCCACCCCGATGTGGTCAAGACCCTGGCCGACCAGGGCGTGGCGGTCGCTCCGGGCACGCCGGCCGAATTTGACCGCTTCATCTCGACCGAGATCGACCGCCTCGGGGCGGTGGTCAAGAGCGCGGGGATCCAGCTCGATTAAGGACGCGGTCGGGCGCTGCTCAAGGCCTCAAGGCCTTGAGCGTTAGCCCATGACGCGGGGCAGCCAGGTGGCAATCGCCGGCCACCAGAACACTGCGGCCAACAGCAGCAGGCTCATGGCGAGGTAAGGCACCACCGCCATGAAGATGTCGGTCATGGTGACCGTGGCGGGCGCGACGCCGCGCATCGTCATGAGCAGCATGCCGTGGGGCGGCAGCAGCAGGCCCAGCTGCATGCAAAGCAGGAACAGCACGCCGAACCACACCGGGTCGATGTTCAGCGCCTGCACGATGGGCATGAAGATCGGCAGCGTGATCATCATCATGCTGACCTGGTCCACGAACAGGCCCAGGAAAATCAGCAGCGCCATCATGCCCACGACCACCAGGCCGGTGGACCATCCCTGTCCGGTGATGGCCTGCACCAGCCCGCTGCTAGCGCCGGAGAACGACAGGATCTGCGAGAAGGTGGTGGCGCCCAGGATGATGAACAGGATCATTCCGGAGATGCCGGCCGTGCCTTTGAGCGCCTTGAGCACCGCCTCCCAGGTCAGCGCCCGGTAGGCCGCCGCCAGCACCATCGTGGCAAAGGCACCCAGCGCCGCGCATTCGGTGGGCGTGGCCCAGCCCGCTGCCAGCGCACCCACCACCACCACGAAGATGGAGAGCGTCGGCAGCACGTAGGCCACCAGCGGCTGCCAGCGGTCCCAGCCGGTGTGCTTGACGGCGTTGGGGTCATCGGGCGCCAGCGAGGGCGTGAGCTTCACACGCAGCACGATCCAGGCGACGAAGGCCACCGACAGGATGAGGCCCGGCACGACGCCACCAATCAGCAGCTTGGAAATCGAGATGCCCGAGAGCGACCCGAGCAAGACAGTCAGCGCCGAGGGCGGAATCAGCATGTCCACGGCACCGATGGCCATGATGGGGCCGGTGGCCATGCGCGGGTGGTAGCCGCGCGCCAGCATGACCGGCAGCATCAGCGCGCCCAGCATGGCGGTGGTGGCAATGGTGGAGCCCGAGATCGCCGAGAACACGGTGCCCGCGACCACCGCCACCACCGCGAGGCGCCCGGGCACGCGCACGATCAGGCGCTCCACGCCCTCGATCACCTTGAAGGCCAGACCGGTGTGGAACAGGATCTCCCCCATGAGGACAAAGAGCGGTATCGGCGTGAGCGTGAAGGCGGTGACCGAGGTGACGCTGCTTCGCACCAGTTGCATCAGACCCGGCTCGCCGCCCATGTACAGGAGGGCGCCTATCAGGTTCACCGCCAGGAAGGTCAGGGCGACCGGCATGCCGATGAACAGCAGCACGGTGGATCCTCCCAGCATCAGCCAGGCGGCAAGTTGCCAGGAGTTCATGCGGTGCGGCGGGTGAGGGGGAGGAAGGACACGACGGGATCAGGCGGCGCTCACGGCGTCGCTGCGCGGGCCGCGTTCGGCCTGCGCCAGCCGGTGCATGCGAAACAGCATTTCCACCGTGAGAAGGCTGAAGGTCACGGGCAGGGCCACCAGCCACCACCACTCGGGCGTGACCAGGGTCTTGATGTTCAGGGAACCGGCGCTGAAGCTGGCGTAGGTGGCTTTCCAGCCATAGAACGCCAGTGCCACGCAGCACACCAGGCCGATGGCGTCGCCCACCCACTCCAGGGCCCACGCCACGCGCTTGGGCAGGGCCTGCAGCAGGATGTCCACGCGTATGTGCTGGCCCTGACGCAGGAGCCAGGGCGCCACGCACATCGTGATCAGGTACAGAAAAGCCTCGGACACCTCATTGCTCCAGGCCAGGCCCTTGGGCAACCCGGGCACGGTGAGGTTACGCAAGGCGACGTCGGCCACGATGATCAACATCATGGCCAGCATCAACAGGCAGCCCGCGGTGGCCAGGGCCGACAGGGCCCTGCCAAACCGTTCGGACAGGCGATCGATCACTTGGAGAACAGCGCCTTGAATCGCGCGGCGACCTCAGGGCTTTGCTTGGCGGCACTGGCCCAGCCGATCTCGTAGGCCTTGTCGCGGAAGGCCTTGCTGGTGGCGGCGTCAAAGGCGATGGTCTGGATGCCGGCGGCCTTCTGGCGTGCGGTTTCTTCGGTGGCGTAGCGGGCCCAGAAGGTGTTCTCGGCTTCCAGGGCCAGCAGCTGGCGCTGCAGGTAGCTGCGCTGGGCGTCGGTGAGCTTGCGGAAGGCGGCCAGGTTCATGATCAGGGACACCTCGGCGTCGTAGAAGCCGGGGTCGATACGGAACTTGGTCTTCTCGTGCCAGTTCAGGTCGAAGATGCCGCCGATGGGCCAGCCATAGCCGTCCACCACGCCGCGCTCCAGGGCGGTGTAGACCTCGCCCGGCGGGGTGGTGATCACCTGCGCGTTCAGGGCCTGGAAGAAGTCGCGGTACACCGGCGTGATGCGGATCTTCTGGCCGGTGAGGTCAGGCTTGTCGACCTTCTTGTTGGTGTAGATGTGGAACGGCTGGTTTTCCACCATCCGCGCAAGGTACTGCATATTGCCCTTCTCGTTCCAGACCTTGTTGATCGCGTCGAAGGCGCCGTTCTTGCGCTGTTCGGCCACCGGGATCTGCGTGAGCTTGAGGAAGTCGGCCTCGGGCATGACGTTGGTGTAGAACGCGCCGGTATTGAGCGCCATGTCCACCACGCCGGTCTTGACGGCGTTGCCCGCCTCGAAGGTCGGGATCGCGCGCGGGCCGCCGATGAAGTTGATCTGCAGCACGCCCTTGCCCTCGGCGTTGACCTTGTTGATCCAGGGCTGCAGGCGCTGCACGTAGATGCCGTTCTCGGCGAAGGCGCTGACCAGGCGCAGGGTCACCTCCTGGGCCATCGCGCCGGTGGCGGACGTGGCCAGGGCCAGGGCCGCGAGGGCCGATCGAGTGAAAAGGCGTCGCTTCATGGGGTTGTCTCCTGTGTTGTGGCTGAAGTCATCGTACCAATCTGCGGCTCATGGAAATTCCCTATTCCGCGACCGAGCGGGGTCCCTTTTGCGCGAGGCCGATCGCGTGCGGGGGAGGGGAGATCGCACGCGGCACAATCCGGGGGATGTACATCCCGCCGCCCTTTCGCGTGACCGATCCGACGCTGGCGCAGGCCCTGATCCGCGAGCAGCCCCTGGCCAGCCTGGTCACGACCGACGACGCGGGCCTGCCTTTCGTGTCCCACCTCCCGCTGCGGCTGGACCGGACGGAGGAGGGCGGCACCCTGCACCTGCTGGGACATCTGGCCCGGGCCAACCCGCAGTGGCAGCACTTGCAGGCGCGCCCCCGTGCGGTGGTGACCTTCCTCGGACCGCAGGCCTACATGTCGCCGAAGGTCTATCCCGACCTGCAGCGCGTGCCCACCTGGAATTACGTGGCCCTGCACGCCACGGTGCAGACCACCCTGGTGCATGCCGGAGACGACAAGGATCGCCTGCTCAAATGCCTGATTGCCGATCACGAACCGGCCTATGCCGACCAGTGGCGCGCGCTGGCCGAGTCGTACACCACGGCCATGCTGGCCGGCATCGTCGGCCTGGAGATGGCCACCACCGAATGGCAATTGAAGGTCAAGGTGAACCAGCATCGCCCCGAGGCCCGCGTGGCCTTGCGCGACGCCTGCCTGGCGGGCAACGAACAGGAGCGAGCGCTGGCCGCCTGGATCGACCGGGTGCAGCCCCCCGGCTCCTGAATCGCTCCCAACGAACCGCGCCTTGCCCCTCGCTATGACGACATCCGCCCGCGACGAAACCTTCATGCGCCTGGCCCTGGCCCAGGCCGAGAAGGCGCGCGCCGCTGGCGAGGTGCCAGTGGGCGCGGTGGTGGTGCAGGGCGACACCGTGGTGGGCGTAGGCCACAACGCCCCGGTCGGTCGCCACGACCCAACGGCCCATGCCGAGGTGATGGCGCTGCGCGCCGCGGCGCAGGCCCTGGACAATTACCGGCTGGAGGGCTGCGAGCTTTACGTGACGCTCGAGCCCTGCGCGATGTGCAGCGGCGCGATGATGCACGCGCGCCTGGCCCGCGTGGTCTTTGGCGCGCCGGAACCCAAGACCGGCGTGGCGGGCTCGGTGATCAACCTGTTCGAGCAGCGCCAGCTCAATCACCACGCGCAGGTGCAGGGCGGGGTGCTGGCCACGGAATGCGCAGCCCTGCTGGCCGACTTCTTCCGCAGCCGCCGCCTGGACCCGCGAGCCGTCGTCCACCCGCTGCGTGAGGATGCGGTGCGCACGCCCGATGCCCGCTTCGAGAACCTGCCTGGCTATCCCTGGGCGCCGAACTACCTGAGCGACCTGCCGGCGCTGGCCGGCCTGCGCATGCATTACCTGGACGAGGGGCCTGAGGACGCCCCGGTCACCTGGCTGTGCCTGCATGGCAACCCGGCCTGGAGTTACCTCTATCGCAAGATGATCCCGGAGTTCCTGCAGGCGGGCCACCGGGTTGTGGCGCCGGACCTGATTGGTTTTGGTCGCAGCGACAAGCCGAAAAAGGAGTCCGCGCACCGCTTTGCCTGGCACCGGCAGGTGTTGCTGCAATTTATTGAGCGTCTGGACCTGCGACGGGTGGTGCTGGTGGTGCAGGACTGGGGCGGCCTGCTGGGCCTGACCTTGCCGATGGCAGCGCCCGCGCGCTACGACGGCCTGCTGGTGATGAACACGACGCTGGCCACCGGCGAGGCGCCGCTGTCCGAAGGCTTCCTGGCCTGGCGCGAGATGTGTGCGCGCAACCCCGAGTTCGATGTGGCGCGCCTGTTCGCACGCGGCAACCCACAGATGTCCCCCCAGGAATGCCAGGCCTACAACGCGCCCTTTCCGGATCGCGGGCACCGCGCCGCACTTCGCGCCTTCCCGCCGCTGGTGCCCGAGCACCCGGACGACGAGGGCGCGGCGATCTCCCGAGAGGCCGGCGCCTTCTGGCGCGAGCGCTGGTCAGGCCGCAGCCTGATGGCCGTGGGGGTCCAGGACCCGGTGCTGGGCCTGCCGATCATGCAGGCGCTGCACGCACAGATCCGTGGCTGCCCGCCGCTGTGGCGGATCGAAGCGGCCGGTCATTTCGTCCAGGAGCATGGGCAGACCATCGCCCGCCGCGCCGTGACCCATTTCACCGAAGGAACGCCGTGAGCCATATCTATGTCTTCTCTCCCTCGAGCGCGGTGCGTGACCGTGCCGCCATGCGCCGGGGCATCGCCCGCCTGAAGGCGCTGGGCCACGAGGTGGAAGTCGACGCCGACGCCACCACCAGCCACATGCGCTTTGCCGGAGACGACGCCACACGACTGGCGGCCATCCACCGCGCGGCGGCCAGCGGCGCGGATATTGCGCTGATCACCCGCGGCGGCTATGGCCTGACCCGCCTGCTGCCCGATATCCGCTACAAGACCGTCGCCAAGTCCATCGACAAAGGTCTGCGCTTTGTGGGACTGAGCGACTTCACCGCCTTCCAGAACGCGCTCCTGGCCCAGACGGGTGCAGTGAGCTGGTCGGGGCCGGCGCTGGGCGAGGACTTCGGCGTGGAGGGCGAGGCCGACGACATCATGCTCGCCTGCTTCGACGACCTGGCCAGCGGCGCGGGGGAGGGGACCGGCTGGCGCCTGCCTGCGACCGAGGCGCGCGAGAAGCCCCTGCGGGTTCGGGGCGCGCTGTGGGGCGGCAACCTGAGCGTGCTGGTGTCGCTGGTGGGCACGCCCTGGCTGCCGGCGTTGCAGCGCGGCATCTTGTTCCTGGAGGACGTCCATGAGCATCCCTACCGCGTCGAGCGCATGCTCACGCAGCTGCTGCATGCCGGGGTCCTGGGCCGCCAGAAGGCCATCCTGCTCGGTGGCTTCACCAACTACAAGACCGTCCCGCATGACAAGGGCTTCAAGCTGCAGACCGTGGTGGACTGGTTGCGCCAGCAGGTCAAGGTGCCGGTATTGACCGGCCTGCCGTTCGGGCATGTGACCACCAAGGTCTGCCTGCCCGTCGGCCAGGAGGTCGACCTGCTGGTGCAGGGGCGCGACGCCCTGGTGCTCTGGGGCCACGACCACTGACAGCGCACGCACTGGGCGCTCAAGACGGAACCACGGCCTCCAATTGCACCTGCGGGCGCAATCGTTCCAGGTCCTTCACGCGGGCGAGGTCTGTGCCGGGGCGAAGCAGGGCTGCCGCGCTGGCGGCCATGGCCTCGCGCAGTGCGCCGTCGAGGTGGCCGTAGCGGTCCCAGCCCCAGAGCCATCCGGCCACAAAACTGTCTCCGGCACCGACGGTGCCTACCACCGGGACCTTGAGCGCAGGCGCCTGCACCGCCTGCACCGCCTGCTGCGCCGAGACCGCGAGCGCGCCGGCGGGGCCCAGGGAGAGGGCGACGAGTTCGGTCCGCCCCCGGGCGATCAGGTCGCGCGCTGCGTCCAGGCGCTGGCTCAAGGTATCCAGGGGCCGGCCGGTCAGGTCTTGCAGCTCCCGCAGGCTGGGTTTGATCGCCCACACGCCTTCGGCCAGTGCGGCCTGCAGGGCCTCGCCACCGGCATCGATCACCATCTTGCTGCCTCGGATTCGGGCGATCCGGGCCAGGCGCGCATGGAAGTCCGAGGGGACGCCGGGTGGCAGGCTGCCGCTGGCGACGAGGTAGGCGGGCGCGGACGGCAGGTCCCGCACCCGATCCAGGCAGCCCTGCCATTCGGTGGCGGCCAGGCTTGGGCCCGGTAG
Source organism: Pseudomonadota bacterium (assembly GCA_041169755.1). GTDB lineage: Bacteria > Pseudomonadota > Gammaproteobacteria > Burkholderiales > Burkholderiaceae_C > Ramlibacter. Next base: position 11,332 of record JBEEIS010000142.1, read on the forward strand.
GACGAAGCGGTATTCGCGACCGGTGCGGCGTTCCCGCACGTTGAAGCTTTCGCGGGTATCGCCCGCGATCGAAATCCAGGCCGCATGCAGACCCTCGGCGCGGACCAGGGCGCTCAGGCGCTCGCCGGTGGTCCCCCCGGCGGTGCTGATCGTCAGAACGTCGGCGCCCAATCGGTACAGGACCCTGGCCACGTTGATGCCGCCACCACCCGGGTGGACTTGGGGTGTCTCGCAACGCAGCTTGTGCGCGTCGACTATCTCGTCAACCGCGGTGCTCAGGTCCAGGGCCGGGTTGAGGGTGACGGTGACGAAGCGGGCCATGGCGGCGGGACCGTCAGAGCACGCGCGAGGGGCCTGGGTTCAAATGCCCACTATGATTTGACATAACGCACATCGTATATCTTCAAGGGGTGATGTGGGAGCGGTGCCGATCCTCACCAAGTCGACGCCGGCCGCTGTTTTCGAAGCTGTGCCGCGATCAGGTCGGCCACGTCCTGTCGCTGGGCCCGAAACGCAAAGTCCTGGGCGCTCAAACCCAGCTGGTTCTTCAAGGACGCATCCGCGCCGGCCTCAAGCAGCTGGCGCACCGCTGCGGCCGTGCCGTACTGCGCCGCCATCATCAGCGGCGTGGTGCCGTTGGGCGATTCGGCATCGATGTACGCGTGGGCCTCCAGCAGCATGCCGATGATGGCCTGATGCCCACCGGTGGCCGCGTAATGCAGCGGCGTCCAACCCGGCTTGTTGACGTCGGCACCCCGTGCGATCAAGCGCCGAGCCAGCTCGGTGTGGCCCTTGAGGGCTGCCATCATGAGCGGGCTTTCATCCGCCCGGTTGCGCACCTCGACCCGGGTCTGGGGCCATTCGGTCAGTGCCTGGGCCACACGCAGCGAAGGCTCTCGTAGCGCCAGGTACAGGCCGTACTGGCCGTCGGCGTTGGGCGTATTGGGGTCGAAACCGCGACGCAGCAAGGACTCGATCGCGGCGGGATCGTCGCGCTTGATGGCGATGAAGAAGTCGTCAAAGGATCCGGCGTAAACGCCAGAAACTCCAATAAAAACATATAGGTATATGAAATACCTAAAGCATTTTCTCATGATTTGACACCGACGAAAAGACGCTCGAAATTGGTGCTGGTGACCTCCCCGACCTCTTCAGGGGACATCCCGCGCAGGGCTGCGATCTGGGCGGCGACGAAGGGCACATAAGACGGGTTGTTGGTCTTGCCGCGGTGCGGTACCGGCGCCAGGTAGGGGCTGTCCGTCTCGATCAGCATGCGATCCAGCGGCACCATCGCCGCGACCTCGCGCAGGTCGGCGGCGCTCTTGAAGGTCAGGATGCCCGAAAAGGAGATGTAGTAACCCAGGTCCAGCGCCGCGCGGGCGACCTGGGCGGTCTCGGTGAAGCAGTGAAAGACACCGCCCACACTGCCGGCCGAGCCGTCCTCCCCCTCTTCCCGCAGGATGGCCAGGGTGTCGTCCGAGGCAGACCGGGTGTGAATCACCATCGGTTTACCCGCCTGACGGGCCGCCCGGATATGCGTGCGAAAGCGCTCGCGCTGCCACGCCATATCGGCCACGGTCCGTCCGCCCTTGCGGGACTCCATCTGGTAGTAATCCAGCCCGGTCTCACCAATGGCCACCACCCGTGGCAAGGCCGCGCGGCGCACCAGGTCGTCGACGGTGGGTTCGTAGATGTCCTCGTTATCCGGGTGCACGCCGACGGTGGACCAGAAGTTGTCATGGGCCAGGGCCAGGCCATGGACCGACTCGAACTCCTCGATGGTGGTGCAGATGCACAGGGCGCGATCGACGCGGGCCTCGGCCATGGCGGCGCGGATGGCGGGCAGCTCGGCGGCCAGCTCCGGAAAACTCAGGTGGCAGTGGGAATCGACAAACATATCCCGATGGTACGGGCAGCGGGCAGGTGCCCGCCGGCAGCGGGACAAGCCCCCTGCTCAGACCGTCTGGGTGGGCCGGTCCGATCCGAGGTGGCTGCCCAGGATCTGTTCGATGCGCAGTTTCAGCTGCCGCGACTTCTCGTCGGAAGGAAAGCGCACGCCAATGCCCTGGGTGCGGCTGCCGCTGGCGCCCGCGGGCGTCACCCAGGCCACCTGACCGACCACCGGATAGCGCTGCACATCGTCGGGCAGGGTCATCAGCAAGTAGACCTCGTCGCCCAGCCGATGGCTGCGGGGCGTGGGAACGAAGATGCCGCCTTCGTCGAACAGCGGGATGAAGGCGGCGTAGAGCGCCGCCTTTTCCTTGATGGCCAGCTGGATGACGCTGGGACGCGAGCCTGCGGCGGGTGTGGGGGATGGAGGAAGGGTCATGGCCGCCTGGGAGACACGGGAGGCGCGCAGTGTAGAACTGCACGCGCCCGGCTCACAAGCGCTTCCATCATGAGTCCGCTGTTGAAGGGGTGGTCCGCCGTCCGCAGGGCGTCAGCCAGTTCGCGCCACCAGGTGGCGAGTGCCTGCAGGCCGGTCGGCGCCATCGTGGCGGGCAGGTCGGCCAAGGCAAAAAAGCGCGGCGTCCCGCCCGCCGCCACCGACAAGAGGTCGTGGCAGACCTTCTGCAAGGCGTCGATGGCCTGCGCCGGGGACCACTCGGCCAGGGTCGCGACCTCGCCACGGGCCAGGGCCTTGGGCAGCTCGGACCAATGCCGGGCGGTCAGACCCGCCTGCGCCCAGCGCAGGGCATCTTCCGGTCGACCGCCTGCCGCCCGCAGCAGCACGGCGGCATCCGCTGGCGCCACCTCCTGGGCCTGCAGCCAGGCCAGGGCTTGCTCGGGCTCAGGCCAGGCCAGGGTGTGGGCCAGGCAGCGGCTGCGGATGGTGGGCAGAAGCTGGTGGGCGGCTTCGCTGGCGAGCACGAAGCGCACATCGCCGGCGGGTTCCTCCAGGGTCTTGAGCAGGGTGTTGGCCGCGATGGGGTTCATGCGCTCGGCGGGATAGACCAGCACCACCTTGCCCCGGCCTCGGGCACTGGTGCGCTGGGCGAATTCGACCGCGTCGCGCAGAGCGTCCACGCGGATTTCCTTGCTGGCCTTGCGCTTCTTGTCATCGATCTCCTGCTGCGCCTTTTCCGGCAGGGGCCAGCCCAGATCGAGCATGACCGTCTCGGGCATGAGCACGCACAGGTCGGCATGGGTGCGCACGTCGATCGCGTGGCAGCCAGCGCACTGGCCACAGGGACCGTGCGGCTGCGGGTCTTCGCACAGCCAGGTCCGGACCAGCTCCAGCGCGAGGCTGTACTGGCCCAGGCCAGAAGGACCCTGCAACAGGAGGGCGTGACCGCCCTGCTTCGCAAGCGCCTCGCGCTGGGCAGCGATCCAGGGTGCGGCGCTCACAGCCATCCCCGGGCGGCCACAGCGTCGCGCACCGCGAGCCACACGGACTCGCGAGGGAGCGAGGCGTCGATGCGGGCGAACCGGCCCGGGTCTTCGTTGGCGCGGCGCTGATAGCCCGCATGCACCTGCGCGAAGAACGCCTGCGGCTGCGACTCGAACTTGTCCGGGACGCGCGCGCCGGCCAGGCGCTGGGCGGCGATGGCCGGGTCGAGCTCGAACAGGAGGGTCAGATGCGGCTGGCGCAAGCCACCTTGCCCGCCCGCCCGGCCCTGCACCATGGCTTCGAGCTGGCGCAGGACCTCCCAGTCGAAGCCGCGTCCACCCCCCTGGTAGGCGAAGGTGGCGTCGGTGTAGCGGTCGCACAGCACCGCGTCGCCCCGGGCCAGCGCGGGCTCGATCACCTGCTGCAGGTGGTCGCGACGGGCCGCGAACATCAAGAGGGCCTCGGTCAGGCTGTCCATGGGGGCATTGAGGGCCAACGTACGCAGTTGTTCGGCCAGGGGCGTGCCTCCGGGCTCGCGGGTGGTGACCACGCGACGTCCGGCGCTGGCCAGGGCATCGGCCAGGGCCTGAATGTGGGTGGACTTGCCCGCGCCGTCGATGCCTTCGAAGCTGATGAAAAGTCCCTGGGTCATGGCCGGCGCTGGTAGGTGTTGACGGCCCGGTTGTGTTCTTCCAGGGTCTGGCTGAACTGGCTGCTGCCGTCGCCGCGCGCGACGAAATACAGCGCCGGGCTGCTGGCTGGTTGCACCGCCGCCAGTAGCGAGGCCTTGCCGGGCATGGCAATGGGGGTGGGCGGCATGCCGCGGCGGGTGTAGGTGTTCCAGGGGGTGTCGGTCTGCAGGTCGACGCGGCGCAGGTTGCCGTTGAAGGCCGTGCCCATGCCGTAGATCACGGTGGGGTCGGTCTGCAAGGGCATGCCGATACGCAGACGGTTGTTGAACACCGCGGAGATCAGCGGCCGGTCGGAGCCACGCCCGGTTTCCTTTTCGATGATGCTGGCCAGGACCAAGGCCTCGTCGGGCGTGCGCACCATCGCCTGCGCGGTGCGCTGGTTCCAGACGCCGGCCAGGCGCTGGTCCATGGAGCGCAGGGCGCGCCGCAGGACGGCCAGGTCGCTGCTGCCCTTGCTGTAGGTGTAGGTGTCGGGGAAAAAGCGACCCTCGGGGTGCTGGCCCGGGCGGCCCAGGACCTGCATGAGGGCTTCGTCCGTGAGCGTGGCGCTCTCCTGGCGCAGGTCGGTCTCCTTGGCCAGCGCCGCACGGAACTGGCGGAAGGTCCAGCCCTCGATCAGGCTGACCGCGCCCTGGGCCTGGTCGCCGCGCGCCAGCTTGTCCAGAAGGCGCCAGGGCGTGATACCGGTTTCGAGCTCGTAGCTGCCCGCCTTGATCAGGCGCGCCCGGCCCGAGACACGAAACCAGGTGTGCAGCCACGCGGGCGAGACCTCCACCCCGGCGGTGCGTACTGCCTGCGCCACGTCACGCGGCAGCGTGCCAGGTTCGATGGACAGGTCCACCAGGGGCGCTGCCAGCGGCATCGGCCGGTGCAGCCACCACAACGCCCCTCCCGCGGCAACGAGCAGTGCCATCACGAGGGCGAGGCAGGTGGTGAGAAGAAAGCGCCGCACGGCTGGACAGGGTCCCGAGGGGAAACAACGAAGGGAGTGGGGAGAGGCAGCGGCCATGATAATTCAGGCATGACTTACCCCCTGGAAGGCGTCGCCCCCCTGCCCCACTTGGGCGTGATCCGTGCGCAAGGCGAGGACGCGGCGTCCTTCCTGCACGGCCAATTGACGCAGGACTTCGTCCTGCTCCCACCCGGGCAGGCCCGGCTGGCTGCGTTCTGTTCGGCCAAGGGGCGGATGCAGGCCAGTTTCATCGGGGTGCCGCTGGCGCCGCAGGACTACGCGCTGGTCGTGAGTCGCGACCTGCTGGCCCCGACGCTCAAGCGCCTGTCGATGTTCGTGCTGCGGGCCAAGGTGAAGCTGTCCGACGCCACGCAGGCCTTCATGCTGCGCGGACTGGCTGGCCAGGCGGCAGCCACCACCGAGGGCGAGGGCGCGGCGGGCCAGGCGCTGGCGCCCTGGGCCCACGGCGTGTCGAGCGGCCAGCACCGCGTCGGCCTGTACCCGGCCGACGGCGTGGCGCGCGCCCTGTGGCTGGCGCCTGTCGGCACGCCCGAGCCCGCGGGCGCTTCGATGGACACGACCCGATGGCTCTGGGGCGAGGTGCGCAGCGGCGTGGCCACGATCAGCGCGCCAGTGCATGAAGCCTTCGTGCCCCAGATGCTCAATTACGAATCGGTGGGCGCCGTGAACTTCAAGAAAGGCTGCTACCCCGGCCAGGAGGTGGTGGCCCGCAGCCAGTTCCGGGGCACGCTCAAGCGGCGCGCCACGCTGGCCCATGCGGCGCAGGCGCTGCAGGCCGGCATGGAGCTCTATCACCCGGAGGACCCCTCGCAACCCTGTGGGCTGGTGGCCCAGGCCGCGCCGGCACCCGGCGGCGGGTGGGACGCGATCGTGTCGCTTCAGACCAGCGCGATGGAGGGCGGCCCCCTCACCGCGGGTGCGCCGGACGGTCCGGTGCTGGCACTGCAGGCCCTGCCCTACCCGCTGCTGGCCGACGTCTGAGGCCGACGCGCGAGGCTTGTGCGTGAGGCTGCGCGTGGTTAGCGCGCGAGCGGCGCGACCATCTCGATATGGGGGATGCCCACTTCCTCGAAGGTCTCACCGCGTGGGACAAAGCCCAGTCGGGCATAGAAATTTTCGGCGCTGCGCTGCGCGTGCAGCATGACCTCGGTGTCCCCACGTTGGCGAGCAGCATCCATCAAGGCCCGCATCACGAGTTGGCCGGCACCGCCGCCGCGCAGCACCTCGTGCACCGCCACCCGCCCGATCTGCGCATGGCCCGGCGTGGGCTGCAACAGTCGACCGGTAGCCACCGGTTGGTCCAGGCGGTTGTAGACCACGGCGTGCAAGGCGCTGGCGTCGGCGGTGTCCCATTCCAGTTCGGCCGGGATGCGCTGCTCCTTCACGAAGACGCGGGTGCGGATCACGCCTGCATCGCCGCCCAGCTCGTTCCAGGAACCGATTTGCACGCGCAGCATCGATGCGCCAGCTTCAAAGCCCGTGAGGATCTCGCGCAGCGCGGAGGGTACCGGACGCGAGGTCTGAGTGACCGGGTCGGCAAAAACGTACAGCAGTTCGCCGCCAATCAGGCGCTGGTCGCCCCGGAAGATGGCGCCTTCGAACAACATGGAGCTGTTGCCGATACGGCCGCAGCGCAGGGCCACGTCGAGCCGCTCGTCCATGCGCGCCGAGGCGAAGTATTCGACGGTGGCCTTCTTCACGTACAGATCTCCGCCCAATTGGTGCATGGCTTCTTCATACGGCAGGCCCAGCATGCGCCAGTAGTCGGCCACCGCGGTGTCGAAGTACATCAGGTAATGGCCATTGAAGACGATCTTCTGCATATCCACTTCGGCCCAGCGCACGCGCAGGCGATGGAAGAAACGGAAGTCGGAGCGGTGTTCGGTCATGGTGCGGGCTTTCAGGGTCTCAGGGCATCGCGCAGTGCGCGGGCGGCGTCGGCGTGGGCCTGGCGCGCCTCGGGAATCAGGCGGCCCATCTTGATGAATTCATGGACCACGCCCCGGTACATCTCCAGATCCACCGGCACCCCGGCGGCTCGCAGTTTATCGGCGTAGGCCACGCCCTCGTCCACCAGCGGATCGCATTCGGCCAGGCCCACCCAGGCCGCAGCGACACCGTCCACGTCGGGTGCGTTCAGCGGGGCGAAGCGCCAGTCGTCGCGATCGGCGCGCTCGATGTAGTGGGCAAAGAAGTAATCGATCAGGGTGGCATCCAGCAGCAGGCCTTCACGGTAATGCGCGTGCGAGGGCAGGTCCTGGTGGGCCGCACAGCCCGGGTAAATCAGCAACTGCAAGGCCAGGGGCAGACTGGCGTCGCGCGCCATCACGGCACACACCGCCGCCAGCGTGCCGCCTGCGCTGTCACCTCCCACCGCGAAGCGATCGGTGGCCAGGCCCTGCCCTGCGCCGTGTCGTGCCAGGTGATGCAGGGCGTCCCAGGCGTCATGAACGGCGATGGGGAAGCGGTGTTCGGGGGCAAGGCGGTAATCCAGCGACACCACCGCGCATCCGCTCAGGCGCGCCAGCTCGCGGCACAGGGTGTCGTGGGTGGCGATGCTCCCGATGGTGAAGCCGCCCCCGTGCAAGTACAGGAGCCAGGGCCATGGGCCCTCCCCCTCGGCGTCGGCGTACAGGCGCGCCGGCATCAGGTAGCCGTCGCGCGCCGGAATATGAAAGTCCTGCACCCGCCGCAGCGGTGCGCGCGGCACTTCCAGCACGCCGGCGCCAGCCTCGTAGGCCGCGCGGGCCTGGACCGCGGTCAGGGTGTGCAGCGGCGGCGCAGAAACTCGGGCCATGCGTTCAAGCACGGCGCGCATGGCGGGCGTCAGTCTGGAATGCGTCATCACGCAGAACGAAGGGGTAGCCACCGCACCAGCCAGCGACGGCCGGCGCTGCGCGCGGGGCGTTCGAGGTGACGCTCACTGGCCGCGGCCAGCGCGCACGAGAGCACGATGCCGGCAAGCACGATGACAAGCCGCACGGCGGCGGGCAAGGCCTCGACCGGCGCGGGGGTCCACAGCGGCAGCACGAACCAGGCAAAACCGAAGAACAACAGGGGGTGTAGCAGGTAAGTGCCGTAGGTGATGTCGCCAAGCCACTGCGCCAGCGCGTGCGCGCGCGCGGGCACCGCGACCCGCCCGCTGGCCCAGACCAGTGCGACGCAGGCCAGGGGCAGCAGCACGCCGCGCCAACCCACCAGCTCGCCGCCCGAGACCGCCGGTGCGCAGGCAATCAACAGCACGGCCATCGCACCCCAAGCCAACACACCCGCGGGTAGGCTCAGGAGGCGTCCCGTATGGCGGCGGGCCCGCCCAATGAGACAGCCGACAAAAAAGTAGGCCGCAAAGGCCGGCACCTGGTGATAGGTGTGGGAAGCGGCGGCCAGGCCCTGCGCGCCTACCGTCCGGTCGATCCAGGTCCACTGCACAAAAACCAGCAGCGCGAGGACCGGCAACCGCCAGGATGCCAGGGGCAGCACGCGCACGAACAGCGGCATGGCTAGATAGAACATGAACTCGATGCCCAGCGACCAGCCGCCAATGGCCAGCGCCGACAGCGCCGGTGTGAAGGCGCCAAACAGGAAGCTGGCATTGAACGCCAGCAAGCCCGCGCCGCCTGGCACCCAATAGCCGTTGCGCACAGCGAGCATCACCAGAAACAGCGCGCACACCGCCACGTACAAGGGCGCCAGGCGCAGCCAGCGCACGGCCAGGAACGCGCCAAACCCGCGCAGGCTGCCGATCGCCTGCGTGTCGTACACATAGGCCAGGCTCGCACCCGAGAGGATGAAGAACAGGTAGACGCCGTAGGTGCCCAGGGGGGACACGGTAGCCAGGTCCTGCCAGGACAAGAGGTGGTAGACCATCACCGAAAGCGCACACAGCCCGCGCAGGATGTCCCAGCCCAGGACGCGATCCGGGCCGGCCCCTGCGTGCAACACGCCAGCCCCTGCGCCTCGGGTGTTCACAGCGCCTCGACCCGCCCCGGGTCCGGACGCTCCAGCCAGTGCGCGAACTCCTCGGCCAGCTGGCGGCTGGCGGTCACGGCAGCCGACCACGCGTGCGCGCGCGCAGCCACGTCGGTGCCATAACGCGTGAAATCAGTGCGATCGGGCAGCTTGCCGTTCGGCAGCCGGGCCACCCACGCCGGGTCCGGGGCCAGCACCAGCATGTCATCCAGAAAGGGGGTAGCACGGTGACGCCAACGCAGGGCCTTGTCCAGCCAGCCCGGGACCACCGCCTTCTGAAAGTGCGGGTACAGCACCAGGGTCGGGCCGGGCCCCTGGGCCGCGCCCTCACGGTAGTCCAGGTGCAGGTGGTAGTCCGTCAGGCCGCCGTCCCAGTGCGCGCCGGGCAGCGAGCCCGGGATACCGGTCACCGCGCGCAGGGCGAAGGGGATCGAGCAGCTGGCCTGTACGGCCTGGAAGAAGTTGTCGGTCGTGAGGGCCACGCGCCGGGTCGGATAGTCGCGCGTGCCAAAAGGCAGCGCACCCTCGCCCGCCGAGAACACCACCCGCTCAAGCCAAGCGCCCAGCGCCCTGCGATGCACGGCGTTGGAGAGAAAGGCGCCGAGATAGCCCAGGGGCGTGCCCACCGGGTGTTCACGCCGCAGCACATGGCGGCCCCGCGCCGCCACCACATGCAGGCGGTAGCGGGGATGGGACAGGACCTCCTGCACGCGGCCCCTGTAGAAGCCGCGCAGGCCCTCGCCAAAGCGCTCGGACACATGGTCCGCCGTCGGGGCGCGCCGACCGGGCGCATTCTCGTAACTCTGGTGGATGTAGTCGTGCGAGAGCCGCTCGAGGGCGGCCACCGTATCCGGCAGGCAGGCCGTGGCCAGGCGCCACGCACCGATGGACGCGCCCACCAGATGCACCGGCTGCGTGCTTTGAGGCAGCCAGTGCCCGAAGATGAACTGGTCCAGCGGCCCCAGCACCAGGCCCTTGGGCCCGCCCGCTGCCCCCGGCACCACTCCGATGTCCTGCGGCGATAGCCCGTTCCGAGCGATATGCGCTCGTGCCCGGGGACCGGCATACAGGCGCAGGGCGGGCGTGCTGGCCATGCCTATTTGCGCAGGCCCTGCAGCTTGGCGAAGGCGCCCGCCATGGCGGTGGGTGACGCCGGCGCTGGCGCTGGCTTCCAGCCGCGGCCGGGCGCGCGGGGCTCGAAACGGTTGTCGGCGCCCCGCGCGTCACGCGCGCCACGTGCGCCCTGGGCGGGCGCCTCGCCCAGCTTCATGGTGAGGCTGATGCGCTTGCGGGCCGGATCGACCTCGAGTACGCGCACCTTGACGATGTCACCCGTCTTGACCACCTCGTGCGCGTCGTTCACGAACTTGTACGAGAGCTGGCTCACATGCACCAGGCCGTCCTGGTGCACCCCCAGGTCGACAAAGGCGCCAAAGGCTGCGACGTTGCTGACCGTGCCCTCCAGCTCCATGCCTTCGCGCAGGTCGGCGATGTCTTCCACGCCCTCGTTGAAACGCGCCACCTTGAAGTCGGGTCGCGGGTCACGCCCGGGTTTTTCCAGCTCGGACAGGATGTCCTTGACGGTGATCACGCCCACCGTGTCGTTGGCGAACAGTTCGGGGCGCAAGGTCTTGAGCAGCTCGCCCCGACCCATCACCTCCTGCACGGGCTTGCCCACCGTGGCCAGCATCTTTTCCACCACCGGGTAGGTTTCCGGATGCACGCCGGTCATATCCAGCGGGTTGTCGCCGCCGCGTATGCGCAGGAAGCCCGCCGCCTGCTCGAAGGTCTTGGCGCCCAGGCCGCTGACCTCCATCAGCTGCTGGCGGCTGCGGAAGGCGCCGTGCGCCTCGCGCCAGCGCACCATCGACTTGGCCACGGTTCCCGACAGACCCGACACCCGCGCCAGCAGCGGCGCGCTGGCCGTATTCAGGTCCACGCCCACGCCGTTCACGCAGTCCTCGACCACCGCGTCGAGCGCGCGGGCCAGCTCGCCCTGGTTCACATCGTGCTGGTACTGGCCCACGCCGATGGACTTGGGGTCGATCTTCACGAGTTCAGCCAACGGGTCCTGCAGGCGCCGGGCGATGCTGGCGGCGCCGCGCAGGCTCACGTCCACATCGGGCATTTCCTGCGAGGCGAATTCGGAGGCGGAATAGACCGACGCGCCGGCTTCGGAGACCACGACCTTTTGCAGGCCCGCAAAGCGTTCGGCCGCCGGACCCGTGAGCAGGGACAGGCGCTTGATCAGATCGGCAGCCAGCTTGTCGGTCTCGCGGCTGGCGGTGCCGTTGCCTATGGCGATCAGGTTGACGCCGTGCTTCTCGCACAGCTTGGCCAGGGTGTGCAGGGCGCCTTCCCAGTCGCGGCGCGGTTCGTGCGGAAACACGGTAGCGGTGTCCACCAGCTTGCCGGTGGCATCGACCACGGCCACCTTCACGCCGGTGCGGATGCCGGGGTCCAGGCCCATGACCACGCGCGGGCCGGCGGGCGCCGCCAGCAGCAGGTCACGCAGGTTGTCGGCAAACACCTTGATGGCCACCTTCTCCGCGTCCTCGCGCAAGCGGCCGAAGAGATCGCGCTCAGTGGACAGCGAGAGCTTGACCCGCCAGGTCCAGGCCACGCATTTGCGGAGCAGGTCATCGGCCTTGCGTCCCGCGTGGCTCCACCCCAGATGCAGGGCGATTCGGCCCTCGGCGATGGACGGCTGTCCCGGCTCGGGCTCCACCGGCAGGGCCAGACGAGCGTCCAGGAGCTCCAGCTGGCGCCCACGGAACACCGCCAGCGCGCGGTGCGAGGGCACGCGTCCGATCGGCTCGTCGTAGGCGAAATAGTCGCGGAACTTCGCGACATCGGGATGGTTTTCGTCCTTGCCCGAGGCCAGCTTGGATTTGAACAGGCCCTCACCCCAGAGCCACTCGCGCAGTGACTGCACCAGCACCGGGTCTTCGGCCCAGCGCTCGGACAGGATGTCGCGCACACCATCGAGTACCGCAGCGACGGTGGTGAAGTCCTCGCCGCCCTCGCCCTTTTCAGCTTTCACGAAGGGCTGGGCCTCCAGCTGCGGGTCCAGCGTGGGATCGGCGTACAGGCGATCCGCCAGCGGCTCCAGGCCCGCCTCGCGGGCGATTTGTCCCTTGGTACGGCGCTTGGGCTTGTACGGCAGGTACAGGTCTTCGAGTTCCTGCTTGGTGGGGGCAGCTTCGATGGCGTCACGCAGCTCGGGGGTGAGCTTGCCCTGTTCTTCGATGCTTTTGAGGATGGCCTCGCGCCGCTCTTGCAGCTCGCGCAGGTAACTGAGGCGGTACTCCAGCTCACGCAGTTGCACGTCGTCCAGGCCACCGGTGGCTTCCTTGCGGTAGCGGGCGATGAAGGGCACCGTTGCCCCTGAATCGAGCAGGCTGATGGCCGCCTGGACCTGGTGGTCTTGAACCTGGATCTCGGTGGCGATCTGGCGAACGATGCTTTGCATGCCTGGTGGGAACTCAACACGATTTCGGGACGCGCGAGTGTGCCATAGCGCGGCAAGCGACCCGGGACACGCCAGGGCCTCTCGGTGCGGGTGACTCAGGCCAAGGCGGTGGCCGCTCGCAACACGTAGCCGATACGCGGGAAATGCACGTGTATCGAGCCCGCGCGCGGGTCGGTGCGACGCAGTGTGTAGTGCGTGCGGGTCGCTGCGAGCAGCTCGCCTTCGGTGGCCTCGGCGCCGAAGGATTCGGGCGTGACCGTCACCCGGCTGCCCAGCGCAATGCCATGGTCGTCCTGAAAGGCGCTATCCACCAGCAGGTTGCTGCCTGGGGCTTCGGGCTCGCTGCGTGCCGCGACCGTGATCGCGTCGGCGGCACTGAATCGATCCATGCGCCCATGGCCGCCGGCCGCCAGTCGATCCATCCATTCCACCACCGCCGGCGTGGCGGCCAGGATGTCCGCCATGACCGGCACCTGGGTGCGCAGGAACCACAAGGGGTGGCAGGCCGAGAAGTCGGCCACACAGGGTTCGGCCCCGAACAGGAAGTCGTGTTCTTCGACCATGCTGGCGATGCGGCGCAAGTAGGAGCGGCACGCCGAGGTGGCATCGGCGGTGCGCAGCGCCGTCATGTTGGTGCGCATCGCCTTGCGATCAGCAGCGAAGGCGGCCTGGGCCTGCTCGGGCGCGTCGCGAAACATCTGGGCGGATCCACGCGGCTGCAGGCCATAGGCCATCGCTGCCCAGAAGAAGGTGCTGTCGGCCCACTGCGCGAAGATGCGCGAGACGCCTCGCAGGTGCGGCGGATACAGCGTGGGCTCGGGTTGCACATGCTCCAGGACGTCGCAGATCAGCGCGCTGTCGCAGTAGATGTCGGCCCCCACCTGCAGAAAAGGCGTGCGGCGGTAGCCGCCGGTCAGGGCCACCACGTCGGGCTTGGGCAGCACCACGGGCACATGCACCGACTTCCAGGCCAGCTTCTTGTGCCCCAGCACCAGACGGATCTTTTCGGAAAACGGCGAGGCCGGGTAGTGGTGCAGGATCAGATCCACGCTCATGGCGCTCTCCTTCGTGCGGACTGCGTCAGGCCAGTTTCACCAGCTGCTTGCCAAAGTTCTGGCCCTTGAGCAGGCCCAGGAAGGCCTGCGGCGCCGACTCCAGACCCTGGGCAACGCTCTCGCGCGGGCGTAGCTTGCCACTGCCCACCAGCTGCCCGAGCTCCTGCAGCGCCTGCGGCCAGACCTCCATGTGCTCGCTCACGATGAAGCCTTCGACCCGCAGCCGGCTCACGAGGATCAACTGCGGATAGGACATGGGAATGGGCTGGCCGTCGTAGCCGGCGATCATCCCGCACATGGCGATGCGGCCGAAGGCGTTCATGCGCATCATCACTGCGTCCAGGATGCGCCCGCCCACGTTTTCGAAGTAGCCGTCGATCCCCTGCGGGCAGGCTGCCTTCAGCGCCTTGCCTAGCGAGGCCGCATCCGGGTGGGCCTTGTAGTCGATGCAGGCATCGAAGCCCAGTTCGTCCGTCACGTAGCGGCACTTGTCGGCGCCGCCAGCGATACCTACCGCACGTGCACCTCGCGCCTTGGCCAGGGCACCGACCGCGCTGCCCACTGCGCCACTGGCGGCACTGACCACCACGGTCTGACCCGGCTGCGGGTCAATGATCTTGCACAGGCCGTACCAGGCGGTCACGCCAGGCATGCCCACCGCGCCCAGGTAGTGCGACAGCGGCACATGGGTGGTATCGACCTTGCGCAGCGCGCCGACCTGATTGGCGTCGACCACGCTATACGTCTGCCATCCGCCCATGCCCACCACCGGGTCACCCGGCGCAAATCGCGGGTGGCGGCTCTCCACCACCTCGCCCACCGTGCCGCCGATCATCACCTCGCCCAGGGGCTGGGGCTGCGCGTAGCTCTTGCCCTCGTTCATGCGACCGCGCATGTAGGGGTCCAGGCTCAGGAAATGGTTCCGCACCAGGACCTGGCCGTCCTGCAGGGGCGGCGTATCGGTGGTGACGAGCTTGAAGTTCGAGACGGACGCTTCGCCCTGCGGGCGGCTGTCCAGAACGATCTGGCGATTGGTGGGCATGGGGGTCTCTCCTGGAATGATCAGCCGCCGGTGACGACGCTCACGCCGCCATCCACTGCGAGCCACTGGCCGGTAATGTGCTTGCCTGCGTCGGACGCGAACAGGACGGTGAGGCCCTTGAGATCCTCATCGTCGCCCAGTCGCCGCAGCGGGGCATGCGAAGCCATTTCCTCCTCGCCCAGTTGCTCCAGGGCGCCCTGGGTCATGCGGCTGGGGAAGAAACCGGGGCAGATCGCGTTCACGTTGATGTGGTAGCGGCCCCATTCGCAGGCCAATGCGCGCGTGAAGTTGATCACCGCACCCTTGGAGGTGTTGTAGGCCAGGGTCTGCAACTGCGGCGGGTTGCCGCCCAGGCCCGCGATCGAGGCGATGTTGATGATGCGTCCCTGCTGGCGCGGGATCATGCATTTCTTGGCCAGGTGCTGGCTCAGGATGAAATAGCCCCGCACATTCAGGTTCATCAGCTTGTCCCAGGCCTCCACCGGGTGGTCCTCGGCCGGCGCGCCCCAGGCAGCGCCCGCGTTGTTCACAAGGATGTCGACGTGTCCCAGGCGCGCCAAGGTCTCGTCGGCGAGGCGGCGGATGTCGGCTTCCTTGCCGCAATCGGCGGCGATCCATTGCGCATCGATGCCGGTGGCCTGGAGTTCGGCAGCGGCGCTCTCCAGGTCAGCGGCCTTGCGCGACGTGATCAGGACCCGCGCCCCCGCCTCGCCCAGGGCATGGGCCATCTGCAGGCCCAGGCCGCGCGAGCCGCCGGTCACGAGAGCGGTCTTGCCCTGGAGGTTGAAGAGGGTGTTGACGGTGCGGATCATGGGCAATGTCTTTCTGGTGTGCGTGGGGAGATGGAAACGAAATTCAGAAGGCGTCCTCGGGCATGTCCGCGCAGGTGCGGTCGCGGCTGGCGACCACCTGCAGCCAGGCATCGATGCGAGGCAGCTCGTAGTGGAAGAAATATTGGGCCGCGCGGCGACGTCCCTCGTGGGCGGGCGCCACGAGCAGCAGGTCCAGCCACATCCAGGCCAGGACCAAATGCCCAAAGGCCTGCATGTAGGGGACTGCGTTAGCCAGGGCATCGGTCGGATCGCCGGTGGCCCAGGCGGCTTGGGTCGTGGCACCCACCTGTTGCAGCGCCTTGGCCAGCGCATTGGCCTGGGCCGCGAGCTCGGGGCGCTGCAGGGCCCGAGCGATGGTCGCGTCGATGCGGCCCGCCAGCAGCATCAGGCCGCGCCCCCCTTCCATCGTCACCTTGCGCCCAAGCAGGTCTGCAGCCTGGATGCCGTGTGTCCCCTCGTGAATCATGTTCAGGCGGTTGTCCCGCCAGTACTGTTCGACCGGGAAGTCCCGGGTGTAGCCGTAGCCGCCATGCACCTGGATCGCCAGCGAGTTGGCCTCCAGGCAGAACTCGCTGGGCCAGCTCTTGGCCACTGGCGTGAGCACCTCCAGCAGCAGGCGGGCCTCGTCAGCGGCCTGCGCATCGCCGGTGTGCTGCTCGTCGACCAGGCGGGCGCAATACAGCATCAGGGCCAGTGCGCCTTCGCTGTACGACTTCTGCGCCAGCAGCATGCGCTTGATATCGGCGTGCTCGATGATGCGCACCTGGGGCTGCGCGGGGTCCTTGCTCCCAGCGCTGGCCCCCGGTTTAGCGCCGACCAGGCGACCCTGGGGCCGGTTGCGGGCGTACTCCAGCGAGGCCTCGTAGCCCGCCAGGCCCAGCGCGGTGGCCGCCATGCCGATGCCGATACGCGCCTCGTTCATCATGTGGAACATGCAGCGCAAGCCCTCGCCGGGCTTTCCGACGAGGTAGCCCAAGGCGCCTGCGCCGGCGCCATCCAGGCCCGCCCCACCCTGCCCCCGCACCGGGAACTTGCCCTCACCGAAATTGAGCAGCGTGTTGGTGGTCCCGCGCCAACCGAGTTTGTGATTGAGGCCTGCCAGCGCCACGTCGTTGCGTTCGCCGGTCAGACGCCCTTCGGTGTCGACCAATTTCTTGGGCACGATGAACAGCGAGATGCCTTTCACGCCCGGCACCAGTTGTCCGTCGGGGCCGGGGATCTTGGCCAGCACCAGGTGAATGATGTTCTCGGTGAGTTCGTGTTCGCCGGCCGAGATCCACATCTTGTTCCCGCGCAGGCGGTAGCGCGGGCCCAGCGGATCCAGCTCAAAGTCGCCACCATCGGGCACTGCGCGCGTGGTGATGTCCGACAGTGACGAGCCGGCTTGCGGCTCGGACAGGCACATGGTGCCGGAGAAGCGGCCGTTGAATTCGTTGGCTGCAAAGACCTGCCGCTGCAGCGGCGTGCCATGCGCCATCAGCAGATTGGCATTGCCCACCGTGAGCAAACCACCGCCAATGCTGATCGACGCCTTGGCGAAGAACACCCCGGCTGCTGCCTCCACCACATAGGGCAGCTGCATGCCGCCCATCGCGTAATCCTGTGCCGCACTGAGCATGCCGGACTCGGCATAGGCGTCCCAGGCAGCTTGCGTCGCCGCCGGCAGGATCACCTTCTCGCCGTCAAAGCGTGGTTCCTCGGTGTCGACCAGCCGATTGAACGGCGCGAACTTTTCGCGAGCGATGCGCTCGCAGGTGTCCAGCACCGCGTCAAAGGTCTCGTGGCTGTGATCCGCAAAGCGTGGTCGCGCGGACAGCTCGCCGACCCGCAGCCAGTCATTGAGCAGGAAGTCCAGCGTCTCGCGCAGCGCCATGATGGGTCAGAGCACCTCGAACACGCCCGCCGCGCCCATGCCGCCGCCCACGCACATGGTCACGCACACGCGCTTGGCGCCGCGGCGCTTGCCCTCGATCAGGGCGTGGCCGGTCAGGCGCTGGCCCGACACGCCGTACGGGTGCCCCACCGCGATCGCGCCGCCATTGACGTTCAGGCGGTCGGCGGGAATACCCAGCTTGTCGCGGCAATACAGCACCTGCACCGCGAAGGCTTCATTGAGCTCCCACAGATCGATGTCCGACACCTTCAGGCCCAGGCGCGCCAGCACCTTGGGCACGGCGAAGACCGGACCGATGCCCATTTCGTCCGGCTCGCAGCCGGCCACCGCAAAGCCCAGGAAGCGACCCAGAGGCTTGAGATGGTGGCGCGAGGCATAGGCCTCGCTCACCACCACACAGGCGCCCGCGCCATCGGAAAACTGGCTGGCGTTACCCGCCGACACCAGGCCACCCGGCAGCGCCGAGCGGATGCCGCTGATGCCTTCCTGGGTCGTGCCTTCACGCAGGCCTTCGTCCACGCTCACGGTCACTTCCTTGGTGCGCAGGCCCATCACCGGATCGGCCACACCCGCCATCACGGTGATCGGCGCGATCTCGTCCTTGAACCTGCCGGCGGCCTGCGCGGCGCAGGCCTTTTGCTGGCTGGCAGCGCCGTAGGCGTCCATGACGTCGCGGCCGATGCCGTAGCGTTTGGCCACCTGTTCGGCCGTCTGCAGCATGTTCCAGTAGATCTCGGGCTTGCGCTTGTGGAGCGCCGGGTCCTGGATCATGTGGGTGTTCATCTCCTGCTGCACGCAGGAGATGCTCTCCACGCCGCCCGCCACGTAGACATCGCCCTCGCCCGCGATGATGCGCTGCGAGGCCATGGCGATCGTCTGCAGGCCGGACGAACAAAAGCGATTGACGGTCACGCCTGACACCGTGACCGGCAGGTCCGCCATCAGCGCGATCTGGCGCGCGATATTGGCGCCCGTCGCCCCCTCAGGCGTGGCACAGCCCATGAGGACATCCTCCACGGCCTCACCGGGCACACCGGCGCGCTGCAGGGCGTGCTTGACCGCGTGACCGCCCAGGGTGGCGCCATGCGTCATGTTGAAAGCGCCCTTCCAGCTCTTGGCGAGCGGGGTACGGGCGGTGGAGACGATGAGGGCTTGGCTCATTGGGGGTCGTCCTCGGGAATTCAGTTGAAGGTCTTGCTCTCGGCCACCAGGCGCGCGATCAGGGGCGCGGGCTCCCAGAACTTGGCGTCATCGTGCGGGTTCTGCTGAAAGCGCTTAATGGCCTGGACCATGTTGAACAGGCCGAACTCGTTGGCGTATTGCATCGGGCCGCCGCGGAAGATCGGGAAGCCATAGCCGGTGATGTAGACCATGTCGATATCGCTGGCGCGGGCCGCAATGCCCTCCTCCAGAATGTGACCCGCCTCGTTCACCAGCGAGAACACCAGGCGCTGCACGATCTCGTCGTCGGAGATCTTGCGCGGGGTGATGCCCAGCGCCTTGCGGTGCTCCTCGATCAGCGTGTCCACCACCGGCGAGGGAATCGCGTCGCGCTTGCCCGCCTGGTAGTCGTACCAGCCGGCGCCGGTCTTCTGGCCGTAGCGCCCGAGCTCGCACAGCTTGTCGGCACTGGCGCTGTATTTCATGCCGGGCTTTTCCACATAGCGGCGCTTTCGGATTGCCCACCCGATGTCGTTGCCAGCCAGGTCGCCCATGCGGAAAGGGCCCATGGCGAAGCCGAACTTCTCGATGGCCCGGTCCACCTGCTGCGGGCTGCAGCCCTCATCGAGCAGGAAACCGGCCTGGCGGCTGTACTGCTCGATCATGCGGTTACCGATGAAGCCGTCGCACACGCCGGAGACGACAGCCGTCTTCTTGATCTTCTTGGCCACCGCCATGACCGTGGCCATGACGTCCTTGCCGGTCTGGGCGCCGCGCACCACCTCCAGCAGCTTCATCACGTTGGCCGGGCTGAAGAAATGCAGGCCCACCACATCCTGTGGACGCTTCGTGAACGAGGCGATCTGGTTCACGTCCAGCGTGGAGGTGTTGGACGCCAGGATGGCACCGGACTTCATCACCGCGTCCAGCGTCTCGAACACCTTCTGCTTGACGCCCATCTCCTCGAACACGGCCTCGATCACCAGGTCAGCGTCGCTCAGGTCCTGGTAGTCCAGCGTGGTGGACAGGAGTGCCATGCGCTGCTCGTACTTGTCCTGCTTGAGCTTTCCCTTCTTGACCTGGGCCTCATAGTTCTTGCGCAGGGTGGCCACGCCGCGGTCCAAGGCCTCCTGCTTCATCTCCAGGATCGTGACCGGCAGGCCGGCGTTCAGGAAGTTCATCGCGATACCGCCGCCCATGGTGCCGGCGCCGATCACGGCGACCTTCGCAATCGCGCGCTGCGGGGTATCGGAAGGCACGTCCGGGATCTTGGACGCCGCGCGTTCGGCCATGAACAGGTGACGCAGCGCCCGGCACTCGGCGGTGTTCATCAGGTTGATGAACACCTGGCGCTCGTCCAGCAGCGCCTGCTCGAACGGCTTTTGGGTGGCGTTCGCCACCGCGTCCACGCATTGACCGGGGGCCGGAAAGTTCTTGGCCATGCCCTGCACCATGTTGCGGGCGAACTGGAAGTAGGCATCCCCCTGCGGGTGCTTGCACGGCAGGTCCCGTACACGGGGCAGCGGGCGCGCGCCGGCCACCGAGCGGGCATACGCCAGCGCCTCCTGCGCCAGCGACTCGGGTGAGGTCGCCATCTTGTCGAACAGCTTCTGCCCCGGCAGCTGCGCGAGCAGCTCGCTCTTGACCGGCTCGCCGCTCACGATCATGTTCAACGCGGTCTCGACACCCAGAGCACGCGGCAGACGCACCGTGCCGCCCGCGCCGGGGATCAGCCCCAGCTTCACCTCGGGCAGGGCCACGCTGGTGCCGGGCGCGGCGATGCGGTAGTGGCAGCCCAGGGCCAACTCCAGGCCACCGCCCATGGCCACCGAGTGCACCGCAGCCACCACCGGCTTGGAGCAGTTCTCGACAGCCCGGATCACCGACAGCAGATTGGGTTCGGCATAGGCCTTGGGGGAATTGAATTCGTTGATATCGGCACCGCCGGAGAAGGCCTTGCCAGCGCCGGTGATCACGATGGCCTGCACCTTCGGGTCAGCCTGGGCCTGCTCCAGGCCGGCCACGATGCCCAGGCGGGTGGCCAGGCCCAGGCCGTTCACGGGCGGGTTGTTCAACGTGATCACGGCCACGTCGGCGTGGACCTTGTATTCAGCGGTCATGCGGTCTTCCTCGGGTTGGATCGGTCACTCACCGCCCATTCTAGAAACCCTGCTGCCGGGCCGGCGCAGGCCTTGTCCCGCCAGGGACAAAGGTTTGGCAACGCAGGCGGCGAGCGGGTCGGCTAGACCTCCAGCCACTCCCGACGCGTGTAGGCATCCGCCTTCAGGCTCTCGGGCGTGCCCTGGAACACGATGCGCCCGTGCCCCATCACCAGGGCGCGGTCCGAGATGGCCATGGCGATGGTGAGCTTCTGCTCGATCAGGAGGACCGAGATGCCCCGGCGCTTCAATTCGCGCAGGTACTCCCCCACCAATTCCACGATCTTGGGCGCCAGGTCCTCGGTGGGCTCGTCGATGATGATCAGGTCCGGGTCGCCCATGAGGGTGCGGCACAGGGTCAGCATCTGCTGCTCGCCGCCCGAGAGCACGCCGGCCTCGTTGTGCTGGCGCTCTTTCAGGCGCGGAAACATCTGGTACATGTCCTCGAAGCTCCAGCGGCCCTTTTGACCTGCCTTCTTCTCGCCGAGCATCAGGTTCTGGTGCACCGTGAGCTTGGGAAAGATGTCGCGGTTCTCGGGCACATAGCCCAGGCCCTGGTGGGCGATTTCATAGGGCTTGCGGCCCATGAGGGGCTGGCCCTTCCAGTCCACCTGGCCGTGACCATCGACCATGCCCATGATGGCCTTGGCTGTCGTGGATCGCCCGGAGCCATTGCGCCCCAGCAGCGCCACGATCTCGCCAGGCTGCACCTCGAAGCTCACGCCATGCAGCACATGGCTCTTGCCGTAGAAGGCGTGGAGGTTGTCGACTCGCAACATGGTCAATGACTCCCGGCCTGGGCATCCGCCACGTGCGACCCGAGGTAGGCTTCCTGCACGCGCGCATTGGCGCGCACCTTCTCCGGCGTGTCGTAGGCAATGACCTCGCCATAGACCACCACCGCGATCTTGTCGGCCAGGCCGAAGACCACACCCATATCGTGTTCGACCGTGAGCAGGGTCTTGCCCACGGTCACTTCCTTGATCAGATTGATGAAGCGTTGGGTCTCGCTCTTGCTCATGCCGGCAGTGGGCTCGTCCAGCAGGATCACCTGCGCGCCGCCCGCGATGGTGATGCCGATCTCCAGTGCGCGTTGTTCGGCGTAGGTCAGATTCATCGCCAGAACGTCCTTGCGGCGGTCCAGGCGGATCATCTCCATTAGCTGCTCGGCCCGCTCGTTGGCGTCTTCCAGGTCGGCCAGGAACTTCAGGAAGGTGTAGCGATACCCCAGGCTCCAGAGCACGCTGCAACGCAGGTTCTCGAAGACGCTCAATTTCGGAAAGATGTTCGTGATTTGGAAACTGCGCGAGAGGCCCATGCGGTTGATCTGGTAGGGCCGCTTGCCGTCGATGCGCTGGCCATTGAGCAGAACCTGTCCGCTGGTGGGTTCGAAGCGGCCGCTGATCAGGTTGAACAGCGTGGACTTGCCCGCGCCGTTAGGGCCGATCACTGCCACGCGCTCGCCCGGATTCACCGCCAGGTTGGCGCCCCGGATGATTTCAGTCTTGCCAAAACTCTTGCGCAGGTCGCGCAATTCGAGGGCGTAGGTCATGTGATCAGCGCCTCCCTGCGCTTGATCTCTTTTTCGATGTCCTCCTGGATTTCGCCCCATTGGCGCAGGAACACACGCCGCGCCAGCTCGAACAGGCCCAGGCCGGTGAGCATGACGAAGGCCGAGCCGAACCAGCTGTTGAGGCCTGTCGCATCCAGCGCAACGCCCATGAAGCTCACCGTCGGCCCCAAGGCTGCATTGAGCTTGAGGTGATAGACCATCTCGATCATGGCCGCCGCCCCCAGCAGGGTCACCAGCGCGGTGACGCCCAAGGCCAGGTAGCTGACCCACAGCTCGCGCAGTCGGCCGAAGGACGCCACCCGCAGGTTCATCATGATCAGGCTGGCGATGCCACCGGGCGCATACATCACCATGAACAGGAACACGAGGCCCAGGTACAGGAGCCACGCCTTGGTCAATTCAGAGAGCAGCACGAAAGCCAGCACCATCAGCACCCCACCGATGATGGGGCCGAAGAAGAAGGTCGCTCCGCCCAGGAACGTGAACAGCAGATAGGCGCCCGAGCGCGGCCCGCCCACCACCTCGGAGGTGACGATCTCGAAGTTCAGCGCCGCGAGGCCACCCGAGATACCGGCGAAAAAGGCCGCAATGATGAACGCGATGTAGCGCACCACCTGCGTGTCGTAGCCGATGAATTCCACACGCTCGGGGTTGTCACGCACCGCATTGAGCATGCGCCCCAGCGGCGTGCGGGTGAAAGCGAACATCAGCCCCGTGCAGACAAAGGTGTACGCGGCGATCAGGTAGTACAGCTGCACCTGCGGCCCGAAGCTGATCCCCCAGGGCTTGGCGCCGGTCACGCGGTTGCCAGAGACACCCCCCTCGCCTCCGAAGAACTCCGGAAACATCAGCGCCGAGGCCCACACCAGTTCGCCCACACCCAAGGTGATCATGGCGAAGGTGGTGGCGGATTTCTTGGTGGTCACCCACCCGAACACCACCGCAAACAGCATCCCCGAGATGCCGCCGACGAGGGGCAGCAGGCTCACCGGGATCGGCAACTGTCCCTTGCTCACCAGGTTCAGGGTGTGGATGGTGAGGAAGGCCCCCATGCCCGAATACACCGCATGCCCGAAACTGAGCATGCCACCCTGCCCCAGCAGCATGTTGTACGACAGGCACACGATGATCGCAGTGCCCATCTGACTGAGCATGGTGTGCGACAGCGAGCTGGTGAACAGCATCGGTG
Organism: Pseudomonadota bacterium; assembly: GCA_041169755.1. GTDB lineage: Bacteria > Pseudomonadota > Gammaproteobacteria > Burkholderiales > Burkholderiaceae_C > Ramlibacter. The sequence continues at coordinate 34,675 of JBEEIS010000142.1, forward strand.
CGACCGCCAACACCAGCGCGAACAGGCCCCAGATGATCCAGCGCCCGACGTTGTACGGCTTGAACTCGTAATAAGCGGCGGCCATCGCGTCAGCCCTCCCGCGTGCCCAGGAGACCCCGGGGCCGGAAGATCAGGATCAACACCAGCAGCATGTACGGCAGGACCGGGGCGATCTGGCTCACTTTCAGCTTCCACAGCGCATAGCCGAAGGTCTTGGGGGTGATCTCCCAGCCCACCGACTTGAGCGCGCCGATGAGGGAGGCGTCGATACCCACGGCAAAGGTCTGCAGCGTTCCGATCAGGATCGAGGCAACGAAGGCGCCCGAGAGCGAGCCCATGCCGCCGACCACCACCACCACGAAGATGACCGAACCCACGGTGGCGGCCATGCCCGGCTCGGTGACGAAGGCATTGCCCCCGATCACTCCGGCCAGGCCAGCCAGCGCCGCGCCGCCACCAAAAACACCCATGAACACCCGCGGCACGTTGTGGCCCAGGGCCTCCACCGTCTCAGGGTGCGTGAGGGCAGCCTGAATCACCAGGCCCACGCGGGTGCGTGTGAGCAGCAGCCACAGGGCCAGCAGCATCAGCAGGGCCACTCCCATCATGAAGCCGCGGTACATCGGGAACTGGGTGCCGTACAGCGTGAACAAGGGGCCGCTCAGTTCGGCCGGCACACGGTAGTCGACCGAGCTCGTGCCCCACACCAGCTGCACCATCTCCAGAACGATGAAGGACAAGCCGAAGGTGATCAGCAGCTCCGGCACATGGCCGTACGCATGAACCCGGCGCAGACAGTACTTCTCGAACAGCGCACCGAGCACCGCCACGCCCAGCGGAGCCAGCACCAGCGCAGGCCAGAACCCGAGCCACTGCGTGACGCTGTACGCGAAGTAGGCCCCCAGCATGTAGAAGCTGGCATGGGCGAAATTGAGCACGCCCATCATGCTGAAGATCAGCGTGAGGCCGGCACTGAGCATGAACAGCAGCAGTCCGTAGCTGATGCCGTTCAACAGCGAGATGGTGAAGAATTCCATGCGATCTGGCGGCGCTCCAGCCACGACCTCACCCGGCCCTGCCGCCCGGTCGGGTCGGTGGGGTCAGGCCTTCAGGGTGACGGAAGCAGGGGCCGAGGCCCCCGCGTCGGGCATCAGCCCGGACGCTTCATCTGGCAGCTGGTGGGCGTGCTGGACACATAGGGGTCCATCTGCTTGACCCCGACGAAGGTGTAGCCCGTGTTCTCCACGCTGTACTCGCCATTCTTGGCCTTTTGCCACTTGGTGATGAACATCGGCTGCTGCAGCTGGTGGTCAGAGGCGCGCATGGTGACCTCGCCCGCGAAGCTCTTGACGCTCAGGCCCTCCATCGCCTTGGCCACCGGCACCGGGTTGGTGGACTTGGCCTTGGCCATGGCCGCCCCGAGCAGGTTGATGCCGTTGTAGGTGGCGAAGGTGTAGTAGTCGTCGTTGAACTTCTTCTTGAAGTCCGCCACCAGCTGGCCGACCTCGCCCGTGTGGTTGGCGTGGCCGTAGGCCACCACGTACACCTCGCCCTCGCCACCCGCGGCCAGCGCGGTGGGCGTGCCGGTCACCTGGGAGTAGTAGGTGTACATCGGGATCTTCAGGCCGGCGTCGTTGAGCGCCTTGACCAGCAGAGTCAGGTCCTGGCCCCAGTTGCCAGTGACCAGCGCATCGGCGCCGGACTGCTTGATCTTGGCCACATAGGGCGCGAAGTCCTTGACCTGGCCCAGGGGGTGCAGGTCTTCGCCCACCACCTTCACGTCGGGACGCTTGCGGGACAGGCCTTCCTTGAAGAAGCGGGCGACCTGCTGGCCGTGCGAGTAGTTCTGGTTGATCAAGTAGACGTTCTTGATCTTGGGCTGGTCCTTCATGAAGGAGGTCAGTGCCTCCATCTTCATGGAGGTGTCGGCATCGAGACGGAAGTGCCAGTAGTCGCAGCGCTCGTTGGTCATCGCCGGGTCGACCGCGGCGTAGTTCAGGTAGACGACCTCTTTGCCCGGATTGCGCTCGTTGTGCTTGGCGACCGCATCCAGGATGGCCAGGCCGGCGCCCGAGCCGTTGCCCTGGGTCACGTAGCGAAAGCCCTGGTCGATGGCAGCCTTCAGCGTGTTCAGGCTTTCCTGGGGCGAGCCCTTGTTGTCAAAGCCCACGACCTCGAATTTCACGCCCGCTGCGTTCTTGGCACCGGACAGGCGCTCGGCGGCGAACTGCCAGCTTTTGAGCTGGTTCTGGCCGACGTTGGCGAAGGGGCCGGACAGGGGGTCCATGAACGCGATACGCACGGTCTCGCCCTTTTGGGCAAAGGCCACGCCGGACACGGCGACCAAGGCGGACAGGGCAACGGATTTCAGGGCGAATTTCAAGGCGCGACTCCTCGGCGAAGGTTGACTGGTGGGCCGGAGGGTACAAGTTTCGCGAGAGCATCCACTCAGGGAAGTCCCCTAAGTAGGGTTTTTTCCAAAGAAACCCGGGCGCCGACGACCGCCCTCAAACCCCCGGCAGCGCATAGTCCTTGAGTTGCTCCCGCAGGCGCGTCTTGAGCATCTTGCCGGTGGCTCCCAGAGGGATCGCCTCGACGAACACCACATCGTCCGGAATCTGCCACTTGGCGGTCTTGCCTTCGTAGAAGGCCAGCAGCGCCTCGCGCGTCACCTCGGCTCCGGGCTTCTTGACCACCGCCACGATCGGACGCTCGTCCCACTTGGGGTGGGGCATGCCCACGCAGGCGGCCATGGCCACGGCCGGATGCGCCATCGCGATGTTCTCGATGTCTATCGACGAGATCCACTCGCCGCCGGACTTGATCACGTCCTTGCTGCGGTCGGTGATCTGCATGTAGCCGTCACCGTCGATGGTGGCGACGTCACCGGTCGGGAACCAGCCGTCCTGCAGCGGATCACCGCCCTCGCCCTTGAAGTACTCGCGCACCACCCAGGGCCCGCGCACCTGCAGGTCGCCGAAGGTGCTGCCGTCCCAGGGCAGCGCCTGCCCGTTGTCGCCCACGATGCGCATGTCCACGCCGAAGATGGCACGCCCCTGCTTCAGGCGCACCTTCATCTGCTCGGGCTCGGGCATCGACAAGTGCTTGTTCTTCAGGGTGCACAAAGTGCCCAGCGGGCTCATCTCGGTCATGCCCCAGGCATGCAGCACCTCCACACCGTACTGCTCGCGGAACGCGGTGATCATGGCTGGCGGGCAGGCCGAGCCGCCGATCACCGTACGGTTCAGGGTGGAGAACTTCAGCTTGTTGGGCCCCATATGCCCCAGCAGCATCTGCCACACGGTGGGCACGCCTGCGGCATAGGTGACCTTCTCGGCCTCGATCAGTTCATAGACCGACTTGCCGTCCAGCGCCCCGCCCGGGAACACCAGCTTGCAGCCGGTGAGCGCCGCCGAATACGGAATGCCCCAGGCGTTCACATGGAACATCGGCACCACCGGCAGCACCGCGTCGCGCGCCGACAGACCCATGACGTCGGGCAAGGCCGCCGCATACGCGTGCAACAAGGTGGAGCGGTGGCTGTACAGGGCGCCCTTGGGATTGCCCGTCGTGCCACTCGTGTAGCACATGCTCGACGCGGAGTTCTCGTCGAACTGCGGCCATTCGTAGGAGGTCGGCTGGCGGCCGATCCAGTCTTCGTACGCCACGAGGTTGGGAATACCGCTATCGGCGGGCAGCGCCTGGGCGTCGCACAACATCACGTACTGGCGGATCGTGGGGCAGCGCGCGTGCACCGCCTGCACCAGCGGCAAAAAGGTGGCGTCAAAGCACAGGACCCGGTCCTCGGCGTGGTTGACGATCCAGGCGACCTGGTCCGGGTGCAGGCGCGGGTTGAGGGTGTGCAGCACCCGCCCTGAGCCCGACACCCCGAAATACAGCTCCAGGTGGCGGTATCCGTTCCAGGCCAGCGTGGCCACCCGGTCGGAAAAGTCCAGCTTCAGGCCGTCCAGCGCATGGGCCACCTGACGCGAGCGGCGGCCGACGTCGGCCCAGGTGTAGCGATGGATATCACCTTCGACGCGGCGGGACACGATCTCGGTGTCGCCGTGATGGCGTTCCGCGAAAGTGATCAGCGAAGAAATCAGCAGGGGTTGGCCTTGCATCAAACCGAGCACGGGAGTCTCCTTATCGTTGGGCGTCTGGGCGCCTGAAAAGCAGCGCGCAGTATGGCGCAGCCTTCGTCGGCGGCGCCAGCGAGGAAATCCCTCATGGGGCTGTGGCCCGGGGCCCTGGAGGACAATCGGCACCATGAGCACGCTCCCGGCTGCCGCCTCGGCCGCCCCCGATGACACCCCAGACGCAGCCCCCGACCTGGGCCTGCGCTGGACCGACAGCTACGCGCAGCTGGGCCCGGACTTCCACACCGAGCTGCGCCCCACCCCCCTGCCCGCCCCGCACCTGGTGGGTCTGAGCGAGCGCCTGGCCCGAGAGCTCGGGCTGGACCCGTCCCGCCTGGCCGAGCCCGGGGTGGTGGCCGCCCTGACAGGCAGCGGCCTGCTGGCCGGCTCGCGTCCCCTGGCCACGGTGTACAGCGGGCACCAGTTCGGCGTCTGGGCGGGCCAGCTGGGCGATGGCCGGGCCCTGCTCCTGGGCGAGGTGCAGACCGCCGCCGGCCCGCAGGAAATCCAGCTCAAAGGCGCGGGCCGCACCCCCTACTCGCGCATGGGCGACGGCCGCGCGGTTCTGCGCTCCAGCATCCGCGAGTTCCTGAGCTCGGAGGCGATGGCCGCCCTGGGCATCCCCACCACTCGGGCCCTCATGGTCACCGGTTCGCCCGCCCCCGTCTTGCGCGAAGAGGTGGAAACGGCCGCCGTGGTGACCCGGTTGGCGCCCAGCTTCATCCGCTTTGGCCACTTCGAACATTTCGCCGCCAGCGGCCAGGACGCACAGCTGCGGCAGCTGGTCGACTACGTCATTGACCGCTTCTACCCCGAGTGTCGTGACGGTGCGGCCCGCGAACGCCTGGGCGGCAGCGCCGAGGCCGCCCTCCTTGAGCAGGTCAGTGAACGCACCGCCGCCCTGGTCGCCCAGTGGCAGGCCGTGGGCTTTTGCCACGGGGTGATGAACACCGACAACATGTCCATCCTGGGCCTGACCCTGGACTACGGGCCCTTCCAGTTCATGGACGGCTTCGACCCCGGCCACATCTGCAACCACAGCGACTCCGGCGGGCGCTATGCCTACCACCGCCAACCCAATATCGCCTACTGGAACCTGCACGCGCTGGCCCAGGCCCTGCTGCCCCTGATCGGTGACCAGGAGACCGCCATCGCGGCGCTGCAGTCCTATCCGCGCGTGTTCCCGCAGGCGCTGCAGGCCCGCATGCAGGCCAAGCTGGGACTGGCCCACACGCAAGACGCCGACCGGGGCCTGATCGACGACCTCCTGAAGCTGATGGCGGCGGGCCGGGTCGATTACCCGCTGTTCTGGCGGCGCCTGACTGACCATGTGGCTGGCGGCTCGCCCGAGCCGGTGCGCGATCTCTTTGCGGACCGCGAAGCGCTGGACGCCTGGTTGCGGCGCTACGCGGCGCGCCGCGCACACGAAGCCGCCGACGATGCCGCCATCGGTGCGCGCATGCGTGCGGTCAACCCCAAGTTCGTGCTGCGCAACCACCTGGGCGAACTGGCGATCCGCCAGGCCAAGGCGGGTGACTTCTCCGGCGTGTCGCGCCTCCTGGCGCTGCTGCAGGACCCGTACGACGATCACCCGGACGCACCGACCGACTACGCCGGCCTGCCGCCCGACTGGGCTTCCTCCATCGAAATCAGCTGCTCCTCATGACCTACCCGATCCAGAAAACCGACGCCGAGTGGCAGGCCCACCTGGCCGCTCAGGGCGCCGAACCGCGCGCCTTCGACATCACCCGCCGCGCCGCCACCGAACGCCCCTACACCGGCAAGTACGAACAAGTCTGGGCCGACGGCAGCTACCACTGCATCTGCTGCGGCAACAAGCTCTTTGACGCGCACACCAAGTTCGACGCCGGTTGCGGCTGGCCCAGTTTCTCGCTGGCCGTGCCGGGCGCCATCCGCGAACTGACCGACGCCAGCCACGGCATGGTGCGCACCGAGACCGTCTGTGCACAATGCGGTGCGCACCTGGGCCATGTCTTTCCCGATGGCCCGGCGCCCACGGGCCTGCGCTATTGCATGAATTCCGCCTCGCTGAATTTCACTCCTGACCCCAAGGCCTGAGGCCCGCTGCATGAAGCTGCTGATCGACTTCTTTCCCATCATCCTGTTCTTCGTCGCCTTCAAGGTGGCGGATATCTACACGGCCACGGCGGTCGCCATCGTCGCCACCATCGCCCAGATCGCGTGGATCCGCTGGCGCACCGGTCGGGTCGAGCTGATGCAGTGGCTCAGCCTCGGGGTGATCGTGGTGTTCGGCGGTGCCACCCTGCTGGCCCACAGCGAGACCTTCATCAAGTGGAAGCCCACCGTGCTGTACTGGCTCATGGGTGGCGCGCTGCTGGCAGGGCCGCTCTTTTTCGGGCGCAACTTTCTCAAGTCCCTCCTGGGCGGCCAAGTCGCCCTGCATGAAGACGGCTGGCGCGTCATGAACTGGAGCTGGTGCGCCTTCTTTGCCGCCATGGGTGCGATCAACCTGTGGGTGGCCTACCACTACGACACCGACACCTGGGTGAACTTCAAGCTGTTCGGCGGCATCGGCCTGATGCTGCTGTTCGTGCTGGCCCAGGGCCTGTACCTGGCCCGCTACATGAAGTCGGACGAAGCCGGCGAAGCCGCCGACTCGACCCCGCCCAAGGCATGAGCGCAGGGACCGGCATCACCGCGCAGGCTGTCCACGCGCGCCTGGCAGAAGTCCTGCAGCCCGCGCACCTGGAGGTGATCGACGAGAGCGCCGACCATGCCGGACACGCCGGTACCGACAGCACGGGCTCGGGCACCCACTTTCGGGTGCGGATTGCCTCCCCCGCCTTCACCGGCAAGCGCCGCGTCGCCCAGCATCGCCTTGTGTATGATGCGCTGCAAGATTTTCTGGCCCGTGGCCTGCACGCCCTGGCCATCGAGATTGTCTGACCCCCCCTTCTGCGCGGACTCCGCGGATTCGTTAGGAAACTTCCCCCATGAAAAAGCACCTTCTTGCCGCCATTGCGGCTGCCACCCTGTGCGCCGCCCTGCCCGCCCTGGCGCAGAACATCGCCATCGTCAACGGCAAGCCGGTGCCCAAGGCTCGCGCCGACGCCCTGGCTGCCCAGGTTGCCAAGAGCGGCCGTCCGGTCACCCCCGAGCTGACCAACCAGATCAAGGACGAAGTCATCGCCCGCGAGATCTTCATGCAGGAAGCGTCCAAGCGAGGCCTGGACGGCAGCGATGACTACAAGGTCCAGTTGGAACTGGCCCGCCAGACCATCCTGATTCGCGCCCTTTTCGCCGACTTCCAGGAAAAGAACCCGGTCACCGACGCCGACGCCAAGGCCGAATACGACAAGTTCGTCGCTGCCAACGCCGGCAAGGAATACCGCGCCCGCCACATCCTCCTGGCCAAGGAGGAAGAAGCCAAGGCCGTCATCGCCAGCCTCAAGAAGGGCGCCAAGTTCGAAGACCTCGCCAAGAAGCAGTCCAAGGACCCCGGATCGGGCGCCAACGGCGGCGACCTGGACTGGGCCCAAGCCAAGGGCTTCGTGCCTGAGTTCTCCGAGGCCATGGTCAAGCTGTCCAAGGGCCAGACCACCCAGACGCCGGTCAAGACGCAGTACGGCTTTCACGTGATCCGCCTGGACGACGTGCGCGAAGCCCAGATGCCCAAGTTCGAAGAGGTCAAGCCGCAGATCCAGCAGCAGATGCAGCAGGAGCGCCTGGCCAAGTTCCAGGAGGAGCTCCGTACCAAGGCCAAGGTGGAATAAGTTCTCTCCAGCCTGTCCAGAAAAGCGGCCCGCGGGCCGCTTTTTTCATGCCCCGCGCGCGGACGGGATAATCACGCCCCATGCTCGCTTACCACCAGCTTGAACTGCTCGCCCCCGCACGCGATGCTGATATCGGCATCGAAGCGGTGAACCATGGCGCGGACGCCGTCTACATCGGCGGGCCGGGCTTTGGCGCCCGAGCGTCGGCAGGCAACACCATCCAGGACATCGAGCGCCTGGTCCGGCATGCGCACCGTTTCGGCAGCCGCATCTTCATCACCCTCAACACCATCTTGCGTGACGACGAGCTCGAGCCGGCCCGCCGCATGGCCTGGGACGTGTACCACGCGGGGGCCGACGCGCTGATCGTGCAAGACATGGGCCTGCTCGAGATCGACATGCCGCCAATCCAGCTGCACGCCAGCACCCAGTCGGACATCCGCACCCCCGAGAAGGCTCGCTTCCTGCAAGACGCCGGCTTCTCGCAGCTGGTGCTGGCGCGCGAACTGACCCTGGAACAGATCCGCGAGGTGGGCGCTGCGCTGGACCCACAGCGCAGCGTCATGGAATTCTTCGTGCACGGAGCCCTGTGTGTGGCCTACAGCGGCCAGTGCTTCATCTCGCATGCGCACACTGGCCGCAGTGCCAACCGCGGCGACTGCTCGCAAGCCTGCCGCCTGCCCTACCAGGTGCTCGATGCCCAGGGCCGCTTCATTGCGCACGACCAGCACGTGCTGTCCATGAAGGACAACAACCAGAGCGCCAACCTGGCTGCCCTGGTGGATGCGGGCATCCGCAGCTTCAAGATCGAAGGCCGCTACAAGGATATGGGCTATGTGAAGAACATCACCGCCCACTACCGCAAGCTGCTGGACGAACTGATCGAGGCGCGCGAGGGCAGCGCGCAGCCCTATGCCCGCGCCTCCAGCGGACGCACGCGCTTTTCCTTCACGCCGGACCCGAACCAGAACTTCAACCGCGAATTCACCGACTACTTCGTCAACGGCCGCCAGGACGACATTGGTGCCTTCGACTCACCCAAGAACCCGGGGCAGGCCATGGCCTGGGTGACGCGGGTGCAAGCGGGTGAAGGCTGGATCGAACTCGCATGCGACAACCCGGACACCGAGCTGCACAACGGAGACGGCCTGTGCTACTTCGACCTGCAAAAGGAATTGGTGGGCATGGCGATCAATCGCGCCGAACCCGCGGGAACCCCGGGCCACTGGCGCGTCTTTCCCAAGGACCCGATCACGGGCATGCGTGACCTGCGCAAGGGCACCCGCATCAACCGCAACCGCGACATGAGTTGGGTGCGACAGCTCGAGAAAAAATCCAGCGAGCGACGCATCGGCGTGTGGGCCGAGCTCTCCGAGACACCCGAGGGCTTCACGCTCACGCTCACCGACGAGGACGGCCACGAGGGCCGGGCCTCGCTGCCTCAGGCGCGGGAGGCAGCCCGCGACCCGGCGCGCCAGGAGGCGCAGCTGCGCGAGCAGATCGGCCGCTTTGGCACCACCGACTTCGAGGCGCTGGATATTCGCCTGTCGCTCTCGGGCCCCTGGTTCCTGCCGGCTTCCTTCCTGAACCATCTGCGGCGCGACGCAGTCGCCGCCCTGGAAGCCGCCCGTGCAGCCGCCTGGCAGCGACCGCCGCGTGGTCGCCCCATGGAGCCGCCCACGCCCTATCCCGAAGACACCCTGTCCTACCTCGCCAACGTGTTGAACCAGAAGGCGCGTGACTTCTACGCCCGGCACGGGGTAAGGGTGATCGATGCGGCCTACGAAAGCCACGAAGAGGAAGGCGAGGTCTCGCTCATGATCACCAAGCACTGCGTGCGCTGGAGCATGAGCCTGTGCCCCAAGCAGGCCAAAGGCGTCACTGGCGTTCAGGGCACGGTGCGGGCCGAGCCGCTGCAGCTCGTGAACGGCAAGGAAAAGCTCACCCTGCGCTTTGATTGCAAGCCGTGCGAAATGCACGTGGTCGGCAAGATGAAAAAGTCGGTGATGAACCAGCGCACTCGCGAGATGGCCGAGGTACCGATGCAGTTCTACCGGACCCGGCCCGCCACCGCCGCGGGGCCTTCCGGGGTGCCCCCTGGGGGCAGCGATGGTGCTATCGTCTCGCGGTGACCTCGGACCGCCCTTCCCCCCTCTCCCGCGCGACCCGCTGGGCCCTGATCGTCCTGGCCGCCTGTGCCTGCCAGGCCCGCGCCCAGTCCTCGGCGCTGTCAGATGAAGTTCCCTTCATCACCACCCCCGACAACGTCACCCTCGAGATGCTGCAGGCCGCGCGCGTGGGCCCTGCCGACCATGTCATCGACCTGGGTTCCGGCGATGGCCGCATCGTCATCGTGGCGGCCAAACGCTTCGGTGCCACCGGCCTGGGCGTGGAGATCGTCCCTGATCTTGTCGACAAGAGCCTGCGCACCGCGCGCGAGGTTGGCGTCGCCGACCGGGTGAATTTCAAGGTGCAGGACCTGTTTCAGACCGATCTGTCGCCGGCCTCGGTCATCACCATGTACCTGCTGCCGGACTTCAATCTGAAGCTGCGGCCCGCCCTGTTGGCGCTCAAGCCTGGCACCCGCATCGTCTCCCACGACTGGGACATGGGCGACTGGAAACCCGACCAGACCACGGTGGTGCCCGTCCCCGACAAGAAAGTCGGCCTGGAGAAATCCAGCAAGGTGCATCTGTGGACCGTCCCCGCGCGCATCGATGGCCTGTGGTGCGGCGCGGGTTCGCTTCGCGATTTCTCGCTGCGGGTGACCCAGCGTTACCAGGAAGTCAAGGCCACGCTCACGCGTGGCGAGCGGGTGCGCGAGATCCAGGGCCAGATGGCCGGTGCGGTGCTGCGTACGCAGCCCACTCGCCACGGCGCACTCGAACTGACGCAGGAAGGCGCGCAGCTGCGCGTCACGGGCGGCGAAGGCACGCTGGCGATGGCACGGGGTGCATCTTTCGCCCGTGCCACCGGCGCCGCCTGCCGCTGAAGCCTTAGCCCACCCAGCGGCGCGCATTGCGCCAGATCCGCAGCCAGGGGCTGTGCTTGCTGACGTCACCGCCCGTCCAGGACATCTGGACGTTGCGGAAGACCCGCTCCGGGTGCGGCATCATGGCCGTGAAGCGGCCGTCGGCCGTGGTCACCGCCGTCAGACCGCCCGGGCTGCCGTTCGGGTTGTATGGATAGGCCTCGGTGGCTTGGCCGTGGGGGTCAGTAAAGCGCATCGCCCCGAGCGCCCGGCCCGCATTCCCGCGCTGCGCAAAGTTCGCATAGCCCTCACCGTGCGCCACCACGATCGGCAGGCGGCTACCCGCCATGCCCCGGAAGAACAGGCTGGGCGACTCCAGCACCTCGACCTGCGACAGGCGCGCCTCGTAGCGCTCGCTGCGGTTGGTGGTGAAGCGCGGCCAGTCCTGCGCGCCAGGGATGATGTCGGCCAGTTCGGCCAGCATCTGGCATCCGTTGCACACGCCCAGGGCGAAGGTGTCGGGCCGGCCAAAAAAGGCCTGGAACTGCGTAGAGAGCGGCGCATTAAAGGTGATGCTGCGGGCCCAGCCGATACCGGCGCCCAGCGTGTCGCCATAGCTGAAACCGCCACAGGCCACAAAGCCCTTGAAGTCCTCGAGCCTGGCGCGGCCGGACTGCAGATCGGTCATGTGCACGTCCACCGCCTCGAAGCCCGCCAGGTCGAAGCAGTAGGCCATCTCCACATGCGAGTTCACGCCCTGCTCGCGAAGGACCGCCACACGCGGGCGCGCCAGGTTCAGGAAAGGCGCGGCCACGTCCTCGGACGCGTCAAAGCTCGGCGCGAACTGCAGGCCCGGGTCGTCCGGACGACCGGCGGCCGCATGCTCGGCGTCGGCCCCCTCGGGGTTGTCACGCTGCTGGCAGATCTTCCAGCTCACGCTGTCCCAGACCTGCTGCAGGTCCTGCAGGCTGGCGCTGAACACCGCCTTGGTGTCACGCCAGACCTGCACCTGGCCCTTGCCGACCTCGATCTCGCTGTCGGCGGGACGCGTCTTGCCGATGAAGTGGCTGTGGCGGGACAGGCCGTGCTCACGCAAGACCTGCATCACCTCGTTGCGCACCGCGGTGGGCACCTGCAACACCACGCCCAGTTCTTCGTTGAACAGGGCGCGCAGCGTCAGCTCCTCGCGGCGGGCGCTGACCTGACCCGCCCAGTTCTTGGCATCGCCGTGGTCGGCGCGGCTGTCGCTGATGCCATCGCCTTCAGTCACCAGCAGGTCGACGTTCAGGCTCACGCCCACCTGGCCGGCAAAGGCCATCTCGCAGGCCGCGGCCATCAGGCCGCCGTCGCTGCGGTCGTGATAGGCCAGCAGGCGACCCTGGGCACGCAGGGTGTTCACGGCATGGACCAGGTTCACCAGGTCCTGCGGATCGTCCAGGTCCGGCACCCTGCCGCCCGGTTGTTCCAGCACCTGCGCCAGGATGCTGCCGCCCATGCGGTTGCGGCCGCGGCCCAGATCGACCAGCACCAGGGTGGTGTCGCCCTGGGCCTGCAGCTGGGGCGTGAGAGTGCCCCGCACGTCCGAAAGGGTGGCAAAGGCGGTCACCACCAGGCTCACGGGCGAGACCACCTTCTTGGAGGCGCCCGCCTCCTGCCATTGGGTGCGCATGGACAGGCTGTCCTTGCCCACCGGAACTGAAATACCCAGCGCCGGGCACAGTTGCATGCCCACCGCCTTGACCGTCTCGTACAGCGCGGCGTCTTCGCCCGGCTCGCCGCAGGCGGCCATCCAGTTGGCGGATAGCTTGACACGGGGCAGCTCGATCGGTGCCGCCAGCAGGTTGGTGATGGCCTCGGCCACCGCCATGCGACCCGAGGCCGGGGCATCCAGAGCCGCCAGCGGGGTGCGCTCGCCCAGGGCCATGGCCTCACCGGCGAAACCGCGGTAGTCGGCCAAGGTGACGGCGCAATCAGCCACCGGCACCTGCCAGGGGCCGACCATCTGGTCGCGATGCGTCAGGCCGCCGACCGTGCGGTCGCCGATCGTGATCAGAAAGCGCTTGGACGCCACCGTGGGGTGCGCGAGCACCCGGATCACGGCGTCCTGCAGAGACACCCCTGACAGATCCAGCGGCGGGGACTGGCGCGGGACCGACTGCACCTGGCGATGCATCTTGGGCGGCTTGCCAAGCAGCACGTCCATCGGCATATCGACCGCCTGGGTGGTCTCGTCGGCCACCACCAGCTGGCGCTCCTGCGTGGCCACGCCCACCACCGCGAAGGGGCAGCGCTCACGCTCGCAAAAGGCGGTGAACTGCGCGAGCGATTCGGGCGCAATCGCAAGGACATAGCGCTCCTGGCTCTCGTTGCACCAGATCTCCTTGGGCGCCAGGCCCGATTCCTCCAGGGGCACCTTCGACAAGTCAAAGCGCGCACCGCGACCGGCATCGTTTGTGAGCTCGGGGAAGGCGTTGGACAGGCCGCCCGCGCCCACGTCGTGGATGGCAAGCACCGGGTTGGCCGCGCCCAACTTCCAGCAATGATTGATGACCTCCTGCGCGCGGCGCTCGATCTCGGGGTTGCCTCGCTGCACCGAGTCGAAGTCGAGTTCGGCCGCGTTGGCGCCGGTGGCCATGGAGCTGGCCGCGCCGCCGCCCATGCCGATGCGCATGCCAGGCCCCCCCAGCTGCACCAGCAAAGTGCCTGGCGGGAACTCGATCTTGTGCGTGAGACCCGCGTCGATATGGCCCAGGCCACCCGCGATCATGATCGGCTTGTGGTAGCCGCGCACCACGCCGTCCACCGTCTGCTCGTATTCGCGGAAGTAGCCGGCCAGGTTGGGACGACCAAACTCGTTGTTGAACGCGGCGCCGCCCAGCGGGCCCTCGGTCATGATCTGCAGCGGGCTGGCGATATGGGCGGGGCGGCCGTTGGGCGACTCCCACAGGCGAGACACGGAAAAGCCCGTGAGGCCCGCCTTGGGCCGCGAGCCGCGGCCCGTCGCGCCTTCGTCGCGGATCTCGCCGCCAGCGCCAGTGGACGCGCCCGGAAAGGGCGAGATGGCGGTCGGGTGGTTGTGGGTCTCCACCTTCATCAGCACGTGCTGCACGGAGGCGCGCTTGACGTAGGCGCTGGGGCCGGCGTCGGCCGGCACGAACAGCTCGGCCTGCGAGCCTTCCATGACGGCGGCATTGTCGGAATAGGCCACCACCGTGTGCTGCGGATGGAGCTGGTGGGTGTTGCGGATCATGGCAAACAGGCTCTTGTCCTGGGCCACGCCGTCGACGGTGAAGCTGGCGTTGAAGATCTTGTGTCGGCAATGCTCGCTATTGGCCTGCGCGAACATCATCAGCTCGACGTCGGTGGGGTTGCGCCCCAGGCCCTGGAAGGCATTCACCAGGTAGTCGATCTCGTCGTCGGCCAGCGCCAGGCCGAAGCGGGTGTTGGCCGCCTCCAGGGCGGCGCGAGCGCCACCCAGGATGTCCACCTGCTCCATCGGCACCGGGTCCAGCGCGGTAAAGAGGCGGTGGGCGTCGCGCCGGGCGGGCACCACGCTGTCGGTCATGCGGTCATGCAGCAGGGCCGCCACCGCCTCGCGCTGGACGGGCGTCAGCGCAGGACGGCCCGACAGCAGCCCACCCTTGAGACCGACACGGTATTCAATGAGGCGCTCCAGCCGCCTGACCGGCAGGCCGCAGTTGTGGGCGATGTCGGTGGCCTTGGAGGCCCAGGGCGAGACGGTGCCCAGACGGGGCGTGACGACCACGAGTTCACCCTCGGCCGGGCCGCTCCAGGGCTCGCCGTAGGTCAGAAGGGCCGCCAGGCGCTGGGCCAAGTCGGTCGGCGGGGCCTGTTCCCAGGCCGCCAGGTGCACATAGCGCGCCTGCAGCGAGAGGATCTTGTCGTGGACGGCCTGCAGGCGGGGCAGCAGTTGCTGGACGCGGAACTCGCTGAGGGCCGTGCCGCCCTCCAACTCGGTGATATGCAGGGTCACGGTGTAGCCTGTGTGGGGTAGGAAGGCGCCTGGCCGCTGACTGGGGCCGGGCGCACAGCCCGCCATTTTACCGGGCACCCCGGCGGCACCCTGCGGCCAGCGGGCCCCTCTGGGATAATCAAGCCCCATGAGCATCACGTACAAGGACGCCGACGGCATCCAGGGCATGCGCACCGCCTGCCGCCTCGCCTCCGAGGTCCTGGACCACCTCACGCCTTTTATCCAGCCGGGTATCACCACCCGCGAAATCGACCGCCTCGCCGCCGAGCACATGAAAACGCAAGGCAGCACCTCGGCCACTCTGGGCTACCAGCCTCCCGGCTATCCGCCCTACCCCGCCTCCCTGTGTACTTCGGTCAACCACGTGGTGTGTCATGGCATCCCGAACGACAAGCCCCTGAAAAAGGGCGACATCGTCAATGTGGACGTCACTGTCATCAAGGACGGCTGGTATGGCGACACCAGCCGCATGTTCGTCGTCGGCGACACGTCCATCGCCGCCCGCCGCCTGGTCTCCATGACCTACGACGCCATGTGGCACGGCATCGTGCAGGTGCGCCCGGGCGCGCGCCTGGGCGACATCGGCCATGCCATCCAGAAATTCGCCGAGGGCCTGGGCTTCTCGGTGGTGCGCGAGTTCTGCGGCCACGGCATCGGCCGGCGCTTTCACGAAGAACCGCAGGTGTTGCATTACGGCAAGCCTGGCACCCTGGAAGAACTGCAACCGGGCATGACCTTCACCATCGAGCCCATGATCAACCTGGGCCGCCGCGAAGTGAAAGAGCATGGCAACGATGGCTGGACCATCGTCACCAAGGACCACTCCTTGTCGGCCCAGTGGGAACACACGGTGCTCGTCACCGAGACCGGCTACGAAGTGCTGACCCTGTCCGCCGGCAGCCCGCCGCCGCCGGCCTTCGTGCCCGCCTGATCCTGGCGACTGGCCATGAACGTGCCTCTGGCCACTCAGACCGCAGCCGTCGCCGCCCCCGACTTGCACGCCCTGCGCGAGGATTGGCGCGCGCGCAAGGCCGCCCGCCTCGCGCCGCTCATGGCCAAGGGACCCTCGGTGCGTGGCCTGCGTGAGGTGCTGCGCGGACTGGCCCGAGACGCCGACCTCACCCTGTGCGCCCTGTGGCAGCACGCGGGATTTCCCGAGGGCTTCGCCCTGGTGGCCGTGGGTGGATACGGAAGGGGCGAGCTCTTTCCCCATTCCGACATCGACGTGCTGGTGCTCATGCCCGACGGTACCTCCCTGGCGTCCGATCCGCAGCTACAGGCGCGGGTTGAGGCGTTCATCGGCTGGTGCTGGGACCTGGGCCTGGAGATCGGCTCCAGCGTGCGCACCCTGTCCGACTGCCTCGAGCAATCCGCCGCCGACGTCACCGTGCAGACCTCGCTGCTCGAATCGCGACGCGTGGCCGGCCACGCCGGGCTGCACCGCGAGTTCATGCGCCGCTTCAACGAGCAGATGGACCCGCGCGCCTTCTTTGTGGCCAAGACGCTGGAAATGCGCCAGCGTCATCACAAGTTCGAGAACACCCCCTATTCGCTCGAACCCAATGGCAAGGAATCCCCCGGGGGTCTGCGTGATCTGCAGGTCATCTTGTGGGTGGCGCGCGCCGCCGGCCTGGGCCGCAGCTGGGACGAGCTCGCCCGCGACGGCTTGGCCACCCCCTTCGAGGCTCGCCAGATCAAGCGCAACGAGGCCCTGCTCACCCTGATCCGCGCCCGCCTGCACCTGCTGGCTGGCCGCCGCGAGGACCGCCTGGTATTCGACCTGCAGACACCGGTGGCCGAGACCTTTGGCGACAGCAACCAGATGGATGCCAATGGCCGCATCATCGAGCGCGCCAGCGAGGCACTGATGCGACGTTTTTACTGGGCGGCCAAGGCCGTCACCCAGTTGAACCAGGTGCTGCTCCTGAACATCGAGGAGCGCCTGATGCCGGCCGACGCGCCGCCACACCGCATCAACGACCGCTTCTTCATCAAGAACGGCCGCATCGAGGTGGCCAGCGACGACCTGTACGAGCGCCATCCCGAGGCCATCCTCGAGACCTTCCTGGTCTACCAGCAGACCTTGGGTGCCCAGGACCTCTCGGCGCGCACGCTGCGCGCCCTGTACAACGCACGTCGTCTCATGGACGGCAAGTTCCGCAGCAACCCTACTAACCGAGCCACCTTCCGCGCGATCCTGATGGAGCCCTCAGGCATCACGCACGCCATGCGCCTGATGAACCAGACCTCGGTGCTCGGGCGCTACCTGTGGGTGTTCCGCCGCATCGTGGGCCAGATGCAGCATGACCTGTTCCATGTCTACACCGTGGACCAGCACATCCTGATGGTCCTGCGCAACGTCCGTCGCTTCTTCATCGCCGAACACGCCCACGAGTACCCCTTCTGCTCGCAACTGGCGGGCGGCTGGGACAAGCCCTGGATCCTGTATGTCGCGGCCCTGTTCCATGACATCGCCAAAGGACGCGGCGGTGACCACTCCGATCTGGGCGCACGCGAAGTACGGACCTTTTGCCGCCAGCACGGCATCGGCACCGAGGACGCGAAGCTGATCGAGTTTCTGGTGCGCGAGCACCTGACCATGAGCCATATCGCGCAGAAGCAGGACCTGAGCGACCCCGAGGTGATCGGCGCCTTCGCGCGGCGCGTGGGTACCGAGCGCCACCTGACCGCGCTGTACCTGCTCACCGTGGCCGATATCCGCGGTACCAGCCCCAAGGTCTGGAACGCCTGGAAGGGCAAGCTGCTGGAGGACCTTTACCGGGCCACCGTTCGCGCCCTGGGCGGGCGCGCGCCGGACCGCGACGCGCAGATCGAGGCCTGCAAGCGCGAGGCCCTGGTGCAACTGGGCCTGCATGCCCTCCCGCACGACGCCCACAAGACCTTGTGGGACACGCTCGATGTTGGCTACTTCATGCGCCATGACGCCAGCGAGGTGGCCTGGCACACCCGCCACATCACCCGTCACCGCGCCGGCCTGGAGGGTGTGGCTGGCACGCCTTTGGTGCGCGCGCGCCTGTCTCCAGTGGGCGAGGGCCTGCAGGTCATGGTCTACACACCGGACCAGGCCGACCTGTTCGCGCGGATCTGCGGCTACTTCGATCAGGCCGGCTTCAGCATCCTGGACGCCCGCATCCACACCACCCGGGACCAGCATGCGCTGGACACCTTCCAGGTGGTCAGCTCCATGCTCCCTGAGCACAATCGCGAGCTCGTACACATGGTGGAGTCCGAACTGCAGCAGGTGCTGGCTGCAGCTGGCCCCCTGCCCGCCCCCAGCCGCGGGCGCGTGTCGCGCCGGGTCAAGAGCTTTCCGATCACGCCACGGGTGCACCTCACCCCCGACGAAAAAGCCCAGCGCTGGCTGCTGTCCATCTCGGCCAGCGACCGGGTGGGCCTGCTTTACTCGGTCGCACGCATACTGGCCCTGCACCACATCAACCTGCAGCTGGCCAAGGTCTCCACCTTGGGCGAGCGGGTGGAAGACACCTTCCTGGTTGACGGCCCCGAGCTGCAGCAGAACAAGCGGCAGATCGAGATCGAGACGGAGCTCCTGGCCGCACTTGCCGGCTGAACCGGTGCTGTCGCCGTCGCGAGCGATCGAGGCTGATAGCGAGCGAATGACTTCGCGCTGACCCGGCTTCTCGTCAGCCTGATTGCAAGCGACGGGTGGGTAACCTCCCTGGCTTTCACCCTCACCGGCCTCGATCGCCGCAAGAAAGCCATGCAGCCCACCGACCGCTCCCTGCGCCACTCCAAACGCCCACGTGAGGACGACACCGACTCCCATCTTGTTTCTCGGCCTCGCACAGGGCTTTCGCCTGATGCGACGGCGATGACGCATGCAGTCCACGATGGGAAGGAACGCAGCACCCGATGCCTCGCACCGGTGAGGATGGACCTACCGGCAGTACGCCGCACGGCCGACCCGTTCCCGCAATCGTCGGAGACCGCCCCGCGACGGTTGCTTGGGGCCCGCTCGGCCGCCGTCGTCACCCCGCCACCGCACCTGGATCCGTCCCCGCCCTGGAGCAAGGCGGCGTCCCCCTCGTTGGCGATGTCGCCGCTCCTGTTGCCGGAGCCGGTCCGGCCTAGCCTCTGGCAGGTCTCAGGCCCTTCCACCGATTTGCGCGCGCTTTGGGTCGGAGGCGAGCTGCGCTACCCCCGAGCCAGGGAGGTCACGGGAGCCTCAGGGCTGGTCGTGCAATCCTCCAGCGATCGCAGCACAGGACTTTGCGCAACCCAGTTGACAGAGGAACTCCTGCTCGTGATGGTCGGTCGGGCGCCTGCGACCTCGGTGGCGTCAAGCTCGCACGCAGAACCAGCTCACACCGCACTCATGGTCATCGATCCTTACATGCCGGATCACCCACAAAAGGCTGTGTCAGCGCTCGAATCCTTCACCCGCCAGTCAGGACCGCCCACCAACATCTGGGTCGGGGTGGGCACGGAGTACATGCTTCAAGACCTCGCCGCAGATGTCGACAAAATGTCGCTGACCGAGCTTCTTGAGCGGTATGACATCCCTGAATCTACGATTCAAGCCTCGCCGCCGGCCAGGGATCCCCAAGCGCAAGTGTTTGACATCCTGTCAGCCAGCCACCCGGCCCGTGCTCGCGATTTGGCTGCCAAGTTGGGGGGTCAGGTCGTTGACCTGCCTCAGGGCGCCGCCTTCCTGGCCCCGTCAGGCGAGCTCGATACCTTCATGCATCTCCCGCGCCTTTCCGAGAACCCTGAGCCGCACTCTCCCATCAGCCTGCGCGCGATTGATCCCACCGCCGACTCGTACGCCATCCAAGCCGCCCCAGACGACCGAAAAGCGATCGCGGCCCTACGCATGAGCACGGAAGCACTCCAAGTGGAAACGCTAGAGCCGGGGGCCCAACCGGTTGAACTACGGAGCCTGCCTTCTGGCGTTGCCATCACCCTGTGCGCGCCGGGCTTCTTGGCCATCCGCTTCGCAAAACCTGACAGCGACATGCAGGAGATCGCCTGCGCCAGTGCGCAGGAGTTCATCGACCGCACGCGCAAGCCGGGATTTCAAATGGACCTGGTCTATGACCTTGCCGCGATCTCGCAGGCGCTCCGCGAGGCAACCGGAGTGGGCAGAGCAGCGACAGGAATTTCAGACGGCCCGATTCGCCGCGAGCCCATCGTCCCTGACTCGGTCAACCCGATGGACTCGGCATCCGGGGACGACTACACGAGGTCCATCCGCGAAGCGCAAGAAATCATCCTGGCCAGCACGCTGAAACGCTACGCGACAATCTTTCGCGACCACGCTGCCGCGGCGGGCGTGCGAGCCACCGATCTGACGGGCAAAGAAATCGTCTTTACCGCAGACGGACGCCGGGAAATTCGCGCCCGGGTCGACTGAACGGGCTTCTTCCCGCGCCTGAGGGTCAGTGCGATAACTGCGCCCAGGCCTTGTCCAACCGCTTGACACTTACTGGCTGCGGCGTGCGCAGTTCCTGCGCGAAAAAGCTCACGCGCAGTTCCTCCAGCAGCCAGCGGAATTCCAGCATGCGGACGTCGGCCACGCCCTTGCGCTCGGCGACCAGTCGCCAATACCGCTGCTCCTGCGGCTTGAGTTCGGCCAGTCGCGCGGCATCACGCGCCGGGTCGGCGCGCAGCTTGTCCAGGCGCAGAGTCACGGCCTTGAGGTAGCGGGCGTAGTGCTGCAGTGCCGCCCAGGGCGTCTCCAGCAGGAACCGCTTGCTCACCAGGCGCTGCAGCTGCTGCGCGCAGTCCTGCGTGACCTCGGGGGCATTCTTCGTGTCCTTGACCTTGCGCAGCGCCGATGCGTACTCCGCCAGCACGGTCCCTGCCAGGCGCGCCACCTCGTTGGCGATGAGCGTCAACCGCCCACGGCCTTCTTCCACGCGGCGCTTGAAAGCGGCCTCGTCACCCGGCAGCGGCTCCTGCAAGAACGCGCGGTCCACGGCCACCGCGATGATCTGCTCGCGCAACTCCTCCTGCGTGCCCAAGGCCATATAGCCCACCGCCATCTTTTGCAGGTCGGGGATATTTTTCTCGAGGTACTTCAGCGCATCGCGGATCTGAAGCGCGAACAGGCGCCGTAGGCCCACGCGGTGCTTCGCGGCTGCCACCTCGGGCTCGTCGTACACCTCGATCGTGACCGCATCGCCCTGGTCCACCAGCGCGGGAAAGCCCACCAGGCTGGTGCCGCCTTTGCGGATTTCCATGAGCTCGGGCAGCTCGCCGAAGGTCCAGGCGGTGTGGCGCTGGGCCGCATCAGGCGCAGCCGCCGGCGCGGTTTTCACCGCGGCAACCGCCCCGTGGCGACCCGGTACACCCAGCGTGGGGGCAGCAGTGGCCGCTGCGGATCCCGCCTCGGTAGCAGGGGCTGAGGCCACGGCGCCCTTCAGCGCCGCCAGCGCCTGGAAGGCGCCACGCGCTTGCGCCCCGAGTTCGGCCTTGAGCGCACCCAGGTTGCGCCCCATGCCCAATTGGCGGCCATGCTCGTCGACCACCCGCAGGTTCATGAACAGGTGCACAGGCACCATGTCCAGCTTGAAGTCGGTGCGCTTGACATCCAGGCTGGTGGCCTCGCGCACGCGCTTGAGAAGTGCGTCGGTGAGCGAGCCGTGGGCCCAGGATTCGGGCGCGCTCAGGGCCTGTGCGAGTTGCGCCGCCGACTCGGGCAGCGGCACGAAGCGAGAACGGGGCTTTTGCGGCAGGCTTTTGAGCAGGGCCTGGACCTTGTCCTTGAGCATGCCGGGCACCAGCCACTCGCAGCGTTCCTCGGCCACCTGGTTCAAGACAAACAGGGGCACGGTCACGGTCAGGCCGTCACGCACGTCGCCGGGGTCATGCAGGAAGCTGGTGGCGCAGTCCACCCCACCCAGTCGCAGGGTACGGGGAAAGGCCTCGGTGGTGATGCCAGCAGCCTCGTGCCGCATCAACTCTTCACGCGTGAGCTTCAGGAGGTTCGGGTTCTGTCGGCTCTCGGTGCGGTACCAGCCCTCGAAGGTGCCGCCGCTGTAGACGTCGGGCGGCAGCTGCTGGTCGTAGAACGCGAAGATCAGTTCGTCATCCACCAACACGTCCTGCCGGCGCGACTTGTGCTCCATATCCTGCACCTGGCGGATCAACTTGCGGTTGGCGCCCAGGAACGGCAGATTCGTCTCCCACTGGCCCTCCACCAGGCCTTCGCGGATGAAGATCTCGCGCGCACCGGCCTGATCCACCCGGGCAAAGGCCACACGCCGCCCGCTGTAGATGACGAGGCCATACAGGGTGGCGCGCTCCAGGGCCACCACCTCGGCCTGCTTCTTCTCCCAATGGGGATCGAGCAACTGCTTTTTCAGCAGATGGTCGGCCACTTCCTCCACCCACTGCGGCTCAATGTTCGCGATGCCGCGACCGAACAGGCGCGTGGTCTCGACGAGTTCGGCGCAGACGATCCAACGCCCGGGCCGCTTCTTCAGGTGCGCGCCCGGGTGACGGTGAAATTTGATACCGCGCGCGCCCAGGTACTCGGTGGACGCGCTGGGCCCGCCGCCCGCGCGCGAACCGGTGGCGGGATTGTTGGACGTTTCCTCCAGCTTGAAGCCGATATTGCCCAGAAGGCCTGCCAGCATCGACTTGTGCAGGGCCTCGTAGGTGGCGGGCTGGGTATTGAGCGGCCACTTGTGCTCGGTGACGACCGTGAGCAGCTGGCTGTGGATGTCGCGCCATTCGCGCACGCGGCGGATGCTGATGAAGTTCTGCCGCAGCAGCTGCTCGTACTGGCGGTGGGACAGCTTATGGGTGTCCGCATGCCCACCGCGCGCGTCGTGCAGCCACTGCCACAGGGTCAAGTAGCCGGAGAACTCGCTTTTCTCGTCGTCGAACTTGGCGTGCTGCTGGTCGGCCTGGGCCTGTTGGTCCATCGGCCGGTCCCGCACGTCCTGCACCGACAGCGCCGAGGCCACCACCAGCACGTCGGCCAGCGCGCCACGCCGACGCGCCTCCAGGATCATGCGGCCCACCCGCGGATCCAGCGGCAGCCGGGCCAGCTCGCGGCCGATGTCGGTCAGCTCGTTGGCCTCGTCCACTGCACCTAGCTCGCCCAGGAGCTGGTAGCCGTCGGTGATGGCGCGCCGCTGGGGCGCCTCCAGGAAGGGAAACTCCTCTACGGCCCCCAGGCGCAGGGCCTTCATGCGCAGGATCACACCTGCGAGCGAGGAACGCAGAATCTCCGGGTCGGTAAAGCGCGGTCGCCCGGCGAAATCTTTCTCGTCGTACAGGCGGATGCAGATGCCGTCAGCCACGCGCCCGCAGCGGCCGGCGCGCTGGTTGGCCGCCGCCTGGCTCACGGGTTCCACCAGCAGCTGTTCGACCTTGCTGCGAAAGCTGTATCGCTTCACACGGGCCGTACCGGTGTCGATCACGTAACGAATGCCCGGCACCGTGAGCGAAGTCTCGGCCACGTTGGTGGCCAGCACGATCCGCCGGCCACCGTGCGTCTCGAAGATGCGGTCCTGTTCGGCCTGCGACAGGCGAGCGAACAGGGGCAGCACCTCCGCGCCACGCAGCAGCGGGTTGTGGGCGAGGTGCCCGCGCAGGTGGTCGGCCGCCTCACGGATCTCGCGCTCGCCAGGGAGGAAGACCAGGATGTCGCCGCCGGCGCGCACGCCCGCCCCCCCCCACAGCTCGTCGACCGCGTCGGCGATCGCCTCGTTCAGGCCGTAGTCGCGGCGCTCCTCGAAGGGTCGCCAGCGCTGTTCCACCGGGAAGGTGCGGCCCGAGACATAGATCACGGGCGCCGGCACCGGCTCCTGCCCCGGCCCGGCGGGCGGGGACGCAAAGTGGCGGGCGAAGCGCTCGGCGTCGATGGTGGCCGAGGTCACCACCACCTTCAGGTCCGGGCGCCGGGGCAGGATCTGGCGCAGATAGCCCAGAAGGAAGTCGATATTGAGGCTGCGTTCGTGCGCCTCGTCGATGATCAGGGTGTCATACGCCGAGAGCAGTGGGTCGGTCTGCGTCTCCGCCAGCAGGATGCCATCGGTCATGAGCTTGACCGAGGCCTCGCGCGAGAGCCGGTCCTGAAAGCGCACCTTGTAGCCCACCACGTCCCCCAGGGGGGTGTCGAGTTCCTCGGCGATGCGCTTGGCCACGCTCGACGCCGCGATCCGCCGAGGCTGGGTGTGGCCGATCCACTTGCCTGGCTGCCCGGGCCGGGCGTTCAGGCGTCCGCGCCCCAGGGCCAGGGCGATCTTGGGCAGCTGGGTGGTCTTGCCCGAGCCCGTCTCCCCGCAAACGATGACGACCGGGTGGGCCGCCATCGCCGCCATGATCTCCTCGCGCCGGGCGCAGACCGGCAGGGATTCGGGGAAAGTGATGCGTGGAAGTGACAAGGCGGACCGGACAAAAGCCTCGAATTATGGTCCGGTCGCGGGAGGGGCCGGACCTTCCCGTACACTTTCCCGGACAAGTACGCCCCCATGTCCACCGTCTTCAACTTCACTTTCGTGCCCTGGTTCCGGTCGGTGGCGCCCTACATCCACATGCACCGGGGCAAGACCTTCGTGGTCGGCCTGGCGGGTGAGGCGATCGCGGCGGGCAAGTTGCACCATATCGCCCAGGACCTGGCCCTGATCCAGAGCATGGGCGTGAAGATCGTTCTGGTGCATGGCTTTCGGCCCCAGGTGAACGAGCAATTGCGCCTGAAGGGCCACGAGGCGCGTTATTCCCACGGTATGCGCATCACCGACGGCGTGGCCCTGGACTGCGCCCAGGAGGCCGCAGGCCAGCTTCGCTACGAAATCGAAGCCGCCTTCAGCCAAGGACTGCCCAACACCCCAATGGCCGGCTCCACCATCCGCGTGATCTCGGGCAACTTCATCACCGCGCGTCCGGTGGGCATCGTCGATGGCGTCGACTTCCAGCATTCGGGCCTGGTGCGCAAGGTCGATGTCGCCGGCATCACCCGCACCCTGGACATGGGCTCCATGGTGCTGCTTTCCCCCTTCGGCTTCTCGCCCACCGGCGAAGCCTTCAACCTCACCATGGAAGAAGTCGCCACCAGCGTGGCCATCGCGCTGCAAGCCGACAAGCTGATCTTCCTGTCCGAGGTACCCGGGATCCGCATGCGCCCCAGCGAGCCCGAGTCGGAAGACAACCCGATCGACACCGAGCTGCCCCTGGCCACCGCGCAGCAGATCCTGGCCCAGGCGCCCGATCCGCAGCAGCCCACCGACATCGCGTTCTACCTGCAGCACTGCGTGAAGGCCTGCAAGGCCGGCGTCGAACGCAGCCACATCATTCCCTTCGCCGTCGATGGCGCCCTCCTTCTGGAGATCTATGTGCACGACGGCATCGGCACCATGGTGATCGATGAAAAGCTCGAGGAAATGCGTGAGGCCACGTCCGACGACGTGGGGGGCATCCTGCAGCTGATCGAACCCTTTGAGCGTGATGGCACCCTGGTCAAGCGCGATCGCAACGAGATCGAGCGCGACATCACCAACTACAGCCTTATCGAGCACGACGGCGTGATCTTCGCCTGCGCCGCGCTGTATCCCTACCCCGAGGCGCGCACCGCTGAAATGGCCGCTCTCACCGTCTCGCCACAAAGCCAGGGCCAGGGCGATGGCGAGAAGATCTTGAAGCGCATCGAACAGCGCGCACGCGCCATGGGCCTGGACAGCATCTTCGTGCTCACCACGCGCACCATGCACTGGTTCCTCAAACGCGGCTTCGTCCAAGTCGACCCCGACTGGCTCCCCGAAGCCCGCAAGCGCAAATACAGCTGGGACCGTCGCAGCATGGTCTTCGTGAAGAAACTGGGCTGACGTCACCGGCGTCGGATATCGCGCGCCGCCGCGCGACCTGCCCGCCGACAGACGCGAGCCCCCGGGGAGGGCGATGCTGCCGCAGCGGTGTCCCCCATGCCCTTCGAACAACGACTTCCCCTGACCGACCGCCGCGAGGCGGGTCGCCTGCTGGCTGCCGACCTCGCCTTCCTGCGCGGGCAGCAAGACGTTCTGGTGCTCGCCCTGCCCCGTGGCGGAGTGCCTGTGGCCTACGAGGTAGCCCAGGCGCTGCACGCACCGCTGGACGTGTTCGTGGTCCGCAAGATCGGAATGCCGGGTCACCCGGAGTTCGCGGCTGGCGCCATTGCCAGCGGCGACGTACAGGTGATGGACATCACCCCCAGCGACGCCGAGGAGCGCCGGCGCCTGCAGGAGATCATCCGCCAGGAAACCGGCGAACTGGCGCGGCGCGAACAGGCCTACCGGGGCCAGCGGCCCGTCCCGAACTTGCAAGACCGCGTGGTGGTGCTCGTCGACGATGGCCTGGCCACCGGCGCCACGATGGAGGCTGCGGCCCGCGCGATCCGGCGGCAGCGGCCCCGGCTGCTGGTGGCGGCCGTCCCGATCGCTTCGGCGTCAGCCGCGCGGCGGCTGTCACCTTGGGTGGACCACCTGGTACTCGGCGCCCAGCCCGAGCCTTTTCATGCAGTCAGCGCCTGGTACCGGCATTTTCCGCAGTGCACCGACGCCGAAGTGTGCGAACTCCTGTCGGCTGCCCACTCGGGCATGCCCGCCTGACCTGTCCTGCGAGCCTGACCCATGATGCACACCGTGGCCC
The DNA here is from genome assembly GCA_041169755.1 of Pseudomonadota bacterium. GTDB lineage: Bacteria > Pseudomonadota > Gammaproteobacteria > Burkholderiales > Burkholderiaceae_C > Ramlibacter. The sequence continues at coordinate 61,150 of JBEEIS010000142.1, forward strand.
GGCGCGCCCAGGACGACAGCGCCATCGCTCACGCACTCGCTTCCCACCTGCAGCCGCTGGCGCGGCCCGATGACGAAGACGACTTGCTGAACTTTCTCGCGCAAGGTCGGCTGGTACTGCTCGGTGAAGCCACACACGGCACCCACGAGTTCTATGCGCTACGCGCCACCCTCACGCGCCGGCTGATCACCGAACACGGCTTTTGCGCCGTCGTGGCCGAAGCCGACTGGCCCGATGCCTGGCGCGTGAACCGCTATCTGCATGGGGGCAGCGACGATGATCATGCCGGCCAGGCACTGGCCGGGTTTCGCCGATTCCCCACCTGGATGTGGCGCAACACGGTCGTGCGTGACTTCGTCGAGTGGCTGCGCTTGAACAACGCGACGCAGCCCCAACGCCGGCATGCGGGGTTTTACGGCATGGATCTTTACAGCCTGTTCGGTTCCATACGGGCGGTCCTGGAGCACCTGGAGCGGACCGATCCGCCGGCCGCACGCCGTGCCCAAGCCCGTTATGCGTGCTTTGCACAGTTTGGACAGGACAGCCACGCGTATGGATATGCCTCCAGCTTCGGCATCCAGCCGCACTGCGAGGACGAGGTACGGGCCCAATGGCGCGAGATGCAGCAGCGCGCGATCGGCGTGCCACGCGCCGCCGGTTCTCTGCGCGACGAGGCCTTTAACGCCCTGCAGAACGCCCGCCTGGTCCACAGCGCCGAGGAGTACTACCGCACCATGTTCCACCGACGCGTGTCGTCCTGGAATCTGCGTGACCAGCACATGGCACACACCCTGGAGGCCCTGGAGCGGCACCTGGCTGGCGACGGCGGTGAGCTGCCTCGCATGGTGGTGTGGGCGCACAACTCGCACCTGGGCGATGCCCGTGCCACAGCCATGCACGAACAAGGCGAATGGAACCTGGGCCAACTGGTGCGCGAACGCTGTGGCGACGCGGCCAGACTCGTGGGCTTTTCCACCTACCGCGGAACGGTTACGGCTGCCCCGTCCTGGGACGCCAGCGCCCAGCGGCGCCGGGTACGCGACGGACTGCCTGGCAGCTACGAGGCGCTGCTGCACCAGGCTGGCTCATCGCAATTCTGGCTACGCCTTCGGGACAACCCCGCGCTGTCCGCCCTGCTCGCATCGCCGCGCCTGCAGCGGGCGATCGGCGTGATCTACCTGCCTGACTCCGAGCGAACCAGCCACTACCTGCAGGCCCACCTGCCGACGCAGTTCGACGCTCTGATTCACATCGACACGACGCGGGCCTTGGAACCCCTGGAACCGGATCCGGGCTGGCACCAGCAAGAGGAGCCGCCGGAGACCTTTCCCTCAGGGTTGTGAGGGAATGCGCCGCACCTGCCGCCAGGCCAACCCGGCCAAGACACACGCGATCGCAACAAAGGCGATGAACGACCAGTTCGCGATGGACCCCCCCAGGAAGGTCCAGTCGATCGCAGCGCAGTCACCGCTGCCCCGGAAGATCATGGGGATGGCCCGCTCCAGCGGGAAGGTGGCGATCATCCCGTAGAAGTCGCGTCCGCAGGAGACGGTTTCGGGCGGGTGCCACTGCAGCCAGCTTTGGCGTGCAGCCACAAAGGCACCGAAGGCGGCCAGCGCAAGGCCCAAGGCGCTGCCCACCACCCAGGCACCCCGTCGCGGCGCCAAGGCCGCCAGGGCGCACACCGCCACCACTGCGATCAGGGCGTAACGCTGCACGATGCACATGGGGCACGGGTTCAAGCCCACGACATGCTGCAGGTACAGGCCGAAGGCGAGCATGCCCACCCCCACGACGGCCACCCCCGTCAGCACGCGGCGCGGCGCCGCCTCCAGCCATGCGATCACGTCATTCCTCCACGAAGACCCGGGCCTTGCGAGGCGTCACGACCAGTGTGTCGCCCTCCCGGAACCCGGCATCCCTGTATTGTTGCGCGGGAATCTGGGCTTCGATCAGTGACTCGGTTCCGGCCTTGCCCTGGCGCAGGGTATCGCCCTGGGGCACCAGTTCCAGTCGCGCGATGGGCCCCACCACGATCGCGCGCGCCAGGCGCGCCACGATGCCACCCGCCGCGCCACCGGACGGCCCCGGCTGGTAGCGCGCCACCTCCAGGTCGTGCGGCCGGACATAAGCGAACGCCTTGGCGTCCTGGGCGTCAGCATGCTCGGGCGCCTGTAACCGCAGGCCCTCCAGGTGCACCTCGCCCTCATGGGCCCGCCCGTGAAAAAGGTTCACATCGCCCAGAAACCCATAGACAAAGGGGCTGGCCGGATGATCCCAGACGTCTTGCGGCGAGCCGACCTGTTCAACCACCCCGGCGTTCATCAGGACCACACGGTCAGCCACCTCCAAGGCCTCCTCCTGATCGTGGGTGACAAAGATGCTGGTGACATGCAGCTCGTCATGCAGGCGACGCAGCCAGCGGCGTAACTCCTTGCGGACCTTGGCATCGAGCGCGCCGAAGGGCTCGTCCAGCAGCAGCACCTTGGGCTCCACCGCCAGCGCGCGCGCCAGAGCGATGCGCTGGCGCTGGCCGCCGGAAAGCTGGGAGGGGAAACGGTCGGCGAGCCAATCGAGCTGCACAAGACTCAGCAGCTCGTGCACCTTGGCCTTGATCTGCGCCTCGGAGGGGCGCTGGGCACGCGGCTTCATGCGCAGACCGAAGGCCACGTTGTCGAAGACGGTCATGTGCCGAAACAGCGCGTAGTGCTGGAACACGAAACCCACGCCACGCTCACGCACATGGACGTCGGTGGTGTCTTCGCCGCTGAAGTGAATGCTGCCTGCGTCGGCCGACTCCAGGCCCGCGATGATCCGCAACAGCGTGGTCTTGCCGCAACCCGAAGGGCCCAGTAGCGCGATCAGTTCGCCCGACTCGATCTGCAGGGACACATCACGCAGGGCCTGGAAATCGCCGAACTGCTTGCTGATGTTGCGAATTTCAATGCTCATGATGCTTCCTTGACGGCGCCCGAGGGCGCCCATGACGCAGGCTGCTCGGGCGGCAGGGCCGATGCAGCCTTCATCTCCCGTTCATGCTTCCATTCGGCGACGGACTTGATCACCAGCGTGACCAGGGCCAGCAGCGCCAGCAGCGAGGCCACTGCGAAAGCGGCCACCGACTGGTATTCGTTGTACAGAATCTCGACGTGCAACGGCATGGTGTTGGTCTGCCCCCGGATATGCCCCGACACCACCGACACCGCGCCAAATTCGCCCATGGCCCGCGCGTTGCACAGGATCACGCCATAGATCAGACCCCACTTGATATTGGGCAGGGTCACATGCCAGAAAGTCTGCCAGCCGCTGGCGCCCAGCACGATGGCGGCCTGTTCCTCCTCGTTGCCCTGGGACTGCATCAAGGGAATCAGCTCGCGCGCGATGAAAGGAAAGGTCACGAACACGGTGGCCAGCACGATGCCCGGCACGGCGAAGACGATCTTGATGCCATGGGTTTCCAGCCAGGGCCCCAACCACCCCTGTGCCCCGAACACCAGCACGTACATCAGCCCCGCCACCACCGGCGAGATCGAGAACGGCAAGTCCACCAGCGTGGTGAGGAAGGCCTTGCCGCGAAACTCGTACTTGGCGATGCACCAGGCTGCCGCCACACCGAACACCAGGTTCAGGGGCACGGCGATGGCGGCCGTGATGAGCGTGAGGCGGATGGCGGCCCAGGCATCGGACTCGCGCAGGCCCTCCAGGTAGGCGCCCACGCCCTTGCGCAAGGCCTCGGCGAACACGGCCGCCAGGGGCAGCACCAGGAACAGCAATAGAAACACCAAGGCCAGCCCAATCAGGGTCCAGCGCACCCAGGGGGCCTCCGTGGTGGAAACGCGGCGAATGTTGGAGGACGCGGCACTCATCACGCCCCCGACCGTTTGCGCTGCCACGACTGCAGCGAGTTGATCACCAGCAGCATGAAAAAGGACATCACCAGCATCACCACCGCGACTGCCGTGGCCCCGGCCACGTCGTACTGTTCCAGCTTGCCAATGATGATCAGTGGCGTGATCTCGGAGACCATGGGCATATTGCCCGCGATGAAGATCACCGACCCGTATTCACCGATCGCGCGCGCGAAGGCCATGGCAAAGCCCGTGAGCAGCGCTGGCGCAATGGACGGAAAGATCACGTGGGCGAACGTCTGCCAGCGCGTCGCGCCCAGGCTCATGGCGGCTTCCTCGAGCTCGCGCTCGGTGTCCTCCAGTACGGGTTGCACCGTGCGCACCACGAAAGGCAGGCCGATGAAGATCAGCGCGATCACGACGCCGTTGGGATTGAACGCCAACTGAATTCCCAGAGGCTCGAGGTACTTCCCGATCCAGCCGTTGCCGGCGAGCAGCGCGGTCAGCGAGATCCCGGCGACGGCGGTGGGCAGGGCGAAGGGCAGATCCACCAGCGCATCGACGATGCGCTTACCCGGAAAGCGATAGCGCACCAGCACCCAGGCCACCAGCAACCCGGCCACCACGTTCACAAGTGCAGCGATGAGCGAAGCGCCAAAGGTCAGGCGGTAAGACGCCAGCACGCGCGGCGAGCTGATAGCGGCCCAGAACTGATCCCAGGTCAGCGTGAGGCTCTTGAGCACCAGCGCCGACAGGGGAATGAGCACGATGAGACTGAGGTACACCAGCGTGTACCCCAGCGTGAGATTGAAGCCGGGCAGGACCTTGCGAGGGCCAGAGCCAGATTTACCCCCCGAAACAGTGGGGGTCGAGAGGACGTCGGCGCTCATGCAGCAAATTCCAGAGTCAGCGCGGACCCGGCTTTGCCGGTCCGCTGCTCGCGCCCCCCCTTGGTGGGGAGGCGCCGAAGGCGCTTCGGGGGGGTCACTTCAAGACATAGATCTTGTCGAACTGCCCACCATCGTTGAAATGGACCTTCTGCGCCTCGGACAGCGAACCAAACAGCTCCTGCACCGTGAACAGCGGAATCGGCTTGAAGGCGTTGGCGTACTTCCTCAGAACCGCTGCATTGCGCGGGCGGATGTTGTGCTTGGCCGCGATCTCCTGCCCCTCCTCGGAATAGAGGAAGTCCAGATAAGCCTTGGCCAGTTCGCCTGTGCCCCTCTTGGCGACGGTGCGCTCGACGATCGCCACCGGGTTCTCCGCGACGATGCTGATGGACGGATAGACGATGTCCACCTTGTTCGCGCCGAATTCCTTGTCCACCGACACCACTTCCGACTCGAAGGTGATCAGCGCGTCGCCAATATTGCGTTGCAGAAAGGCGGTGGTGGCATCCCGACCGCCGCGCGCCAGCACTGGCACGTTCTTGAACAACTTGGCCACGAAGTCGGCGGCCTGGGCGTCGGTGCCGCCCTTCTTCTTGATATAGCCCCAGGCGGCCAGATAGGCATAGCGGCCGTTGCCGCCGGTCTTGGGGTTGACCACCACCACCTTCACGTCGGGGCGAATCAGGTCGTCCCAGTCCTTGATGTTCTTGGGGTTGCCGTTGCGCGTGAGGAACAACATGGTCGACGTGGTGGGCGCAGCATTGTTCGCAAAGCGCCGCGCCCAGTCCTTGGCCACCACGCCCTTGTCCGCCAGGAATTCGATGTCGGTGGTGGTGTTGAAGGTGACGACATCCGCATCGAGGCCGTCGGCCACCGCACGCGCCTGAGCCGAGGAGCCGCCATGGGCCTGGTCGATCTTCACGTCCTTGCCCGTGGCCTTCTTGAAGGCGGGCACGAAAGCAGCGTTGATGTCCTTGTAGAACTCGCGGGCCACGTCGTAGGACACATTGAGCAGGGTCTGTTGGGCGCCGGCCAGGCCACTGGCGGCGAGGACGACGGAGGCGATCAGGGTCTTGAGTAGAGGTTTCATGAGGGAAGCTTCGAGCTTGTTTTTGGAGGGGCGGGTGCGGCGCTGGCCTGCCGGCCCGGCCCATATAACGATGGCCCGAATTTTCGAGTCCTGGTTATAAAAGACCAACAAACATCTCGTTGTTTGCATATCTGCGAAGACGCATAAGCCCCCCCCGCCGGCCCGTCCGTGCCAGTCAGAGCAGCGCGCGCAGCTCGCGGGCGGCATCTTGCAGCACTGGCAGCAGCTCCCGCTCCAGCGTGCCGCCCTGAGCCCGTGCCGACCCGACGACCACATTGAGGGCCGCCACCGTGCGCCCCTGCATATCCCGCAGCGGCACGGCCAAGGCGTGCACCCCGAGCTCGTGGACCTGCGCGGCTTCGCACCAGTCCTGCGCGCGAACCTGCTCGATGCGGGTCTGAAAAGCCCGGGGCTCCACCAGCGTGTGGGCGGTAAATCGCGCCAGGGTTCGACCGCGCAGCCAGGTCGAAAACCGCCCCTTGGGCAGGGCCGCCAGCAGCACCTGTCCGGTGGAGGTGGCATGGACCGGCAGGCGGGCACCCAGGTGCACACCGTAGGCCAACACCCGGGTCGGGCCACTGCGGGCCACGATCACCACCTCGTCGTCGTCGAGCAAGGCCGCCGAGTAGGAGTCGCCCGTCTGCGCCGCCAGCCGGTTCAAGGTGGGCTGAAGGGCCCGCGGCAGACGCGCCGAGGCCAGGTAGCTGCCTGAAAAACGCAGCACCTTGGGCGACAGCCAGAAATGGCTGCCGTCGGTCTCCAGGTAGCCCAGGTGGACCAGGGTGAGCAGGTGCCGGCGTGCCGCCGCCCGCGGGATGCCCGCGCGCTCGGCGGCCAAGGTGGCGTTCAGGCGCTGGCGCTCGGTGTCGAAGCTCTCCAGGACCGCCATGCCCCGGGCCATGCCCTCGATGTAGTCGGCTTTGGCAATCGTCATGGTGCACGATCATCGCACAAAGTGCACGATCAACGGGCAGCGGCGTTTCCCGCAGCCGGCCTGGACCACGGATGAGCGCCTAAGCTTCGCGCTTCAGGAGACACCCTATGAGAACCCAGGTCGCCATCATCGGCGCGGGCCCGTCCGGCCTGCTGCTCGGCCAGCTGCTGCACAAGGCTGGCATCGACAACATCATCCTCGAGCGCCAGAGCGGCGAGTACGTCCTCAGTCGTATCCGCGCGGGCATCCTCGAGCAGGTCACCGTGGACCTGATGCGCGAGGCCGGTGTCGGCCAGCGCTTGGACCGCGAGGGCATCATCCACCACAGCATCGAGCTGGTCTTCGCCGGACAGCGTCACCCCATTGACGTGCACGGTCTGACGGGCGGCAAGGTGGTGACCGCCTACGGCCAGACCGAACTCACCCGCGACCTGATGGACGCGCGTGCCGCTGCAGGCCTCGCCACGGTGTATGAGGCCGACGAGGTCACGCTGCACGACTTCGACGGCAGCGCGCCGCGCGTGAGCTACCGCAAGGACGGCCAAACCCACACCCTGGACTGCGACTTCATCGCCGGCTGCGATGGCTTTCACGGTGTGAGCCGTGCCAGCGTCAAGGACCGTGTAACCGAGTACGAGAAGGTCTATCCCTTCGGCTGGCTGGGCGTGTTGGCCGACGTGCCGCCGGTGTCGCCGCACGCCATCGTGTACGGCAATAGCGAGCGTGGCTTCTCGCTGTGCTCCATGCGCAGCCTGACGCGCAGCCGCTACTACGTGCAGTGCCCGCTGACGGACAAGGTGGAAGACTGGAGCGACCAGCGTTTCTGGGACGAATTGCGCAGCCGGCTGGACCCGGCGTTGGCCGAGCAGATCGTCACTGGCCCCACCCTCGAGAAAAGTATCGCCCCGCTGCGCAGCTTCGTGGCCGAGCCCATGCGCTTTGGCCGGCTGTTCCTGGCCGGTGATGCGGCCCACATCGTGCCGCCCACGGGAGCCAAGGGTCTGAACCTGGCCGCGACCGACGTGAAATACCTCTCGAGCGCCTTCATTGACTATTTCCGCGAGCGCAGCGCGGCCGGCATCGACACGTATTCACAGCGCTGCCTGCGCCGCATCTGGAAGGCCGAGCGTTTTTCGTGGTGGCTGACTTCGTTGATGCACCGCTTCCCGGACACCGAAGGCTTCGGGCAAAAGGTGCAGGAGGCGGAACTAGACTACCTGGTCCACTCGAAGGCGCTGTCGGCCTCGTTGGCGGAAAACTACGTCGGCTTGCCGCTCTGAGTGATCACGTCGTCGGCTGCGACGACGTGGAAGCAGGCGGCAACCCCTCGTTGGGACCTGCGCCCGACATCGGCTCATCCGGGGCCGCATCGCCCTCACCGCCCTCACCGCCCTCACCGACCTTGCGCTCGGCCTTGGCACGCAGCTTTTCCTCTTTCTTTTTCTTCTTGGCCAGCTCGCGTTGCCGCTTTTCGTATCCGTAGTTGGGTGTGGCCACTGGGGTTCCGTTTCGTCAATGTAATGGGGTCAATGTAAGCGATTCGGCGGGGCGTCGACAACGCGACGTCCCCGACCGTCAATTCAGCAGGGCCATCGCCTGGGCCAGGTCGGCTTGCAGGTCGGGCACCGCCTCCAGGCCGATCGAGAACCGTACGAGCCGCCCGTCGTGGGGCCAGGTCCCCAGGTCGGGGCTACGCATCGACGGGATGTCATAGGGCACGACCAGGCTCATCGGCCCGCCCCATGAATAACCGAGCTTGAACAGACGCAGGCCATCGCAGAAGCGATCCACCTGGGCCTGGGTGTACCGCGGCTGAAATACCACCGAAAACAGACCCGCCGCCAGGCCGGTGCGACCGCACAGAGCCTGCCAGTGGGCGTGGCCCGGCGACTGGGGCAAGGCCGGATGCAGCACCTGCGCAATCTCGGGTCTCCCCTGCAACCAGTGCGCGAGCGCCCGCGACGCCTCATCGTGCGCGCGGTATCGCAAGGCCACGCTGGACAGGGACCGCAGCACTGCCTCGACATCGTTGGCCCCCACGCCGAGGCCCAGGCGCATGTGGGCGCCCTTGATCCGCAAGTGCAGGGCCTCGTCGCGGGTGACGATGCTGCCCATGAGCACATCACCGCCGCCGCTGGGGTATTTGGTGAGGGCCTGGACCACGATGTCGGCGCCCTGCCCCGAACCGGGCGCGCCGGCCAGGTCGAAGCCATTGAAGGCCAGACCGGCGCCCCAGGTGTTGTCCAGCGCCGTGGGCACACCGCGCTCGCGGCAGATGGCGACCAGCGCGGGCAGCGGCGGGAACTCCATCGTCACCGAGCCTGGCGCTTCCAGCCACACCAGCTGCGTCCGCTCGGACAGGCGCGCGCGCAGATTGTCCGGGTTCATGGGGTCGTAGCGCTGATGGTGGATGCCCCACTGCGCCAGCTCACCCTGCGCCAGGGCCAGCGAAGGTCCGTAGACGTTGTCCGGCAGCAGCACCTCGCCCCCGGTCTTCAGGAGGGCCAGGTTGACGTTGGCGATCGCGGCCAGCCCGCTGGGTACCAGCACGCACTGCACGCCGCCTTCCAGCGCGGCGATGCGCTCTTCGAGCAGGAAGGTGGTGGGCGTGCCGTGCAGGCCGTAGGTGTAGCCGGACTTATCGCGCCAGTCGCGCCCGCGCATGGCCGCAACATTCGGGAAGATGACCGTCGAAGCCTTGAAGATGCCGGGCTGCGGCGCGACAAAGCCTTCAGGGGGAACGTAGGGGTGGTGGATCAGGTCAGTGATGCGTTCAGGCATCGTGCGACTCTACTGCGGGCGAGCCCGCCGCGCCAAGTCGCGTGGCCTGACGTCTCAGATTTTCCACTTCTCCAGCAGGCGCTGGGGCCCCAGCGCGTCGTAGCTCTCGAAAGGCTGATGGATCCAGGGGTTGGTCGGCAGAAACTCCACCGAGTAATCCGGCGTGAAGGTCGACAGTCCCTTGGTCCAGATCACCGCGCTGCGCAGCTCGGTGATGGGCTGGTAGTTGTTCTTCAGCATGTCCACCACCTTGTGCAGGGTGTGACCGGAATCAGCCAGGTCGTCCACCAGCAGCACGCGGCCGGCGATTTCGCCCTTGGGCGTGGTGATGTAGCGGGCAATGTCCAGATTGCCCTGCACCGTACCGGCTTCGGCGCGGTAGGAGCTGGTGGACATGATGGCCAGCGGCTTGTCGAAGATGCGCGAGAGGATGTCGCCGGGCCGCATGCCGCCGCGCGCCAGGCACAAGATGGTGTCGAACTCCCACCCCGACTGATGCACGCGGATCGCGAGCTTCTCGATCAGGTTGTGGTACTCGTCATAGCTCACATACAGGTGCTTGCCGTCTTCGGTCAACATCGCCTCGGTCTCCTTCGTTCTCTTCTTTCACTGCGCCAGGGCACGCTCGGAGCGCCAAAGGCGCTTCGGGGTGACTACTCATTCAAATAGGGGTGTCGCATCATGATCGTATGGTCCCGGTCCGGGCTGGTCGAGATCATCGCGATGGGCACGCCGGTGACCTGCTCGATGCGCTGCAGGTACAGACGCGCATTGACCGGCAGCTTGTCGTAATCGGTCACGCCCACGGTGCTGTCGCTCCAACCTTCCAGGGTCTCGTAAATGGGCTTGCAGCGCGAGATCTCGTCAGCGCCCAGGGGCAGGATGTCGGTGGTTTCGCCATCGAGCTCGTAGCCGGTGCACAGCTGCAGGTGCTCGATGCCATCCAGCACATCCAGCTTGGTGATGCACAGGCCCGACAGGCCATTGACCTGGGCAGAGCGCTTGAGCAGCGCCGCGTCAAACCAGCCGCAGCGGCGCGAGCGGCCGGTCGTCACGCCCTTCTCGGCGCCGACAGTGGAGAGGTGGTAGCCCACCGTGCCAGGTTTTTCCCAATCGAGCTCGGTCGGGAACGGCCCGCCACCCACGCGCGTGCAATAAGCCTTGGTGATGCCCAGGATGTAATGCAGCATGCCCGGACCCACGCCTGAACCCGCGGCGGCATTACCGGCCACGCAGTTGCTGGAGGTGACATAGGGGTAGGTTCCGTGGTCGACGTCCAGCAGCGTGCCCTGCGCGCCCTCGAAGAGCAGGTTGGCACCGTTGCGGTGGGCCTCGTTCAGCTCGCGCGAGACGTCGGCCATCATGGGGCGCAACTGCTCGCCCAGTCGCAGGGCTTCGTCCAGCGTCTGCTGGTAGTCGATGGCCGGCGCGTTCAGGAAGGTGGTGAGCACGTGGTTGTGCAGCTCCAGCACCACCTTGAGTTTCTCGGCGAAGCGCTCGGGGTGCTTGAGGTCCTGCACGCGCAGCGCGCGGCGGGCGATCTTGTCTTCGTAGGCCGGGCCGATGCCGCGACCGGTGGTACCGATCTTCTCGGTGCCGCCCTTCTCGCGCAGGGCCTCGCGGGCGATGTCCAGGGCCGCATGGAACGGCAGGATCAGCGGGCAGGCCTCGGAGATGCGCAGGCGGGAACGCACCTCGACGCCGGCTTTCTCCAGGCCGGCGATCTCCTCGAACAACTTGGCGGCCGACAGCACCACGCCGTTGCCGATGTAGCACTTGACGCCCGGGCGCATGATGCCCGAGGGAATGAGGTGCAGCGCGGTCTTCACGCCGTTGATCACCAGCGTGTGGCCGGCGTTGTGGCCGCCTTGGAAACGCACCACGCCCTGGGCCATCTCGGTCAGCCAGTCGACCAGCTTGCCCTTGCCCTCGTCACCCCACTGGGTGCCGACCACGACCACGTTGCGACCTGTTGTCTTGTTCATCAGAAAACTCGTTGGAAAGAGGTTCGTTCACAGCCTCTCAGAGGCTGCGTACAGTCCAGGTGGCGCCCTGACGGGCCAGCTCGCGGTCACAGTGGAATTCGTCCACCTCGCTTTCGTGGCCTGGCAGCACGCACACCACGGTCTCGCCCTGCTGGCGCAGGCCGGCGATGGCGGCGCGCAGGGCCGGATCTTCGCCCCAGGGCGCGCGGATGGCGGCACGCAGGGGCCGCTTGGCAACCACGCCCACCAGCTCGCGCAGGTCCAGGCTGAAGCCCACGGCGGGCCGGTTGCGGCCAAACACCGCGCCGACCTCGTCGTAGCGGCCACCCCGTACCAGGGCATCGCTGATGCCCGGGGTGTACACGGCAAAGCGCGCGCCGCTGTAGTAGGCATAGCCGCGCAGGTCGGCCAGGTCGAAGCTCACGCGGGCACCCTCGAGGTGAGCCGCCAGCCAGCGCAACGTGGCCAGGGCCTCGCGCACCGCCGGGGTATCGGGCAAGGCGTGCTGGGCCTGGTCCAGCACGGATTCGTCGCCGTACAGGTTGACCAGGGCCGCGAGGCCTTCCCGGGAGGCTTGGGGAAAGTCGCGGGTGAGGACCGCCAGCTCGCTGCTGTCCTTGGCTGCCAGGGCCGCGTGCACGCGCGCCAGAGCGGTCGGATCGACGGGCAAGCCGGCCAGCAGCGCCCGCACCAGCCGGGCATCGGCCATGTCTACGGTGAGGTCACTGACCCCCGTGGCTTGCAAACCCTGCAGGGCCAGCTCCAGCACCTCGAGGTCGGCCTCCAGGCCCGCATGGCCATAAATCTCGGCGCCGAACTGCAGGGGCTCACGGGTGGCGTGCGGCCGGCCAGGCCGGGTGTGCAGCACCGGCCCGCAGTAGCACAGGCGGGTGACCCCGGTGCGATTGAGCAAGTGCGCGTCGATGCGGGCCACCTGGGGCGTGGTGTCGGCGCGCAGGCCCATCATGCGACCGGACAGCTGGTCGACCAGCTTGAAGGTTTGCAGGTCCAGCGCCTCGCCCGTACCGGTCAGGAGCGACTCCAGGTGCTCCAGCAGGGGCGGCATGACCAGCTCATGGCCGTAACCACGGGCGGTGTCGAGCCACACGCGGCGTAGCTCTTCGATGTGCCGGGCCTCGGAGGGCAAAACATCGGCGATGTGATCCGGTAGGACCCAGGCGGACATGAAAGGGAGGAAAGGTTGAAACCGCCATTTTACCGGGCCGCTCTGACCGCCCCAGCAGCAGCGCCATCAAATGCCGCCGAAGGTGACCGCCGGCCAGCGATCAGGCTGCGGTGACCCAGGCCAGCAGGGCCAGTCCCAACGTGACGCTCACGAGCCCGAAAAAGCGCAGCTGGCCGTCCTTCAGGTGCACCAGCCGCTCGAAGGTGCGCCGCCAGCCCCCGGGGGCGACGAGCGGGAACAGGCCCTCGAACACCAGCACCACGGCGAGGGCCGCCCAGAACAGCTCCGAGGTCACACCCGGCCTTCGGCCTTTATTTGCGCGCGGGGGCGGCGGCCGGCGCGGCGGCTCCACCGACGCCCGGGCCGCGGAAGTTGCGGAAGAACTCGCTGGAGGCCGGGTCGAGCACCATCACGTCGCCCTTGCGCCCCAGGCTGGCCTTGTAGGCGTCAAGGCTGCGGTAGAACTGGGCGAACTGCGGGTCACGGCCGAAGGCATCGTTGTAGATGCGCGCGGCCTCGCCATCACCCTCGCCCTTGATCTTCTGGGCATCGCGGTAGGCGTTGGCGATGGCCACCTCACGCTGGCGATCGGCGTCGGCGCGGATCTTCTCCCCCTCGGCCGCGCCGGTGGAGCGAAGCTCGTTGGCCACGCGCTTGCGCTCGGCCTCCATGCGTCGGTAGACGGACTCGGTGATGGCCTCGACGTAGTCGGCGCGCGTGATGCGCACGTCCACCACATCCACGCCCCAGGGCTTGGCCCCCTTCACCACTTCCTGCACCTCACGCTTGACATCGGCCATCAACTGCTCCCGGCGGGTCGAGAGCAGTTCGCGCACGGTGCGGCGGTTGATCTCTTCCTGGAAGGCGTTGCGGACCACGCGATTGAGCTGGTTGGCGCCGGCGGCTTCATCCAGGCCGACGTTGCGGATGTACTGCGAAGGATCGCTGATGCGCCAGCGCACGAACCAGTCGATCACGACACGCTGTTTCTCGGCGGTGAGCATGGGCTCGGTGTCGGCGCTGTCCAGCGTGAGCAGGCGCTTGTCGATATAGCTCACGTTCTGAAAGGGGGGCGGCAACTTGAAGTGCAGCCCGGGCTCGGTGATCACTTCCTTGATCTGGCCCAGGGCGTAGACCACGCCGAACTGGCGCTGGTCGACGACAAAGAGCGTGGAGCTGGCCAAGGCCAGGGCCACCAAAGCGGTGGAAATCCAGAATCCGATGCGGTTCATTGTGTGCTCCCCGTGTCAGCGCGAATCGCGTTCGCGGCCGCGGGTGTTGTTGTTGTCTCGCGAGCGCGGGTCGTTGGCGGCAGGCGCAGCGGGAACCGCAGGTGCGGCCGGCGGCACGGCGGCTGCAGCGCCTTCCGGGGTGGACTGGGCAACCTGCTGCATCAGCTTGTCCAGCGGCAGGTACAGCAGGTTGGAGCCCTGGCGGGAGTCGATCACCACCTTGGTCACGTTGGCGTAGATCTGCTGCATGGTGTCCAGGTACATGCGGTCACGGGTGACCTGCGGTGCGCGCTGGTACTCGGTGAGCACCGAGCGGAAACGCTGCGCGTCACCCTGGGCCTGGGCCACGATGCGGGCCTTGTAGGCATCGGCCTCTTCCTTCAGGCGCGAAGCGGAGCCCACGGCACGCGGAATCACGTCGTTGGCATAGGCCTGCGCTTCGTTCTTGGCGCGCTCCCGCTCCTGGCCGGCCTTGAGCACGTCGTCGAAAGACGCCTGCACCTGCTCCGGCGGGCGCACGCCCCCCTGCTGCAGGTTGACAGCCACCACCTCGACACCCAGCTTGTAGCGGTCGAGAATGACCTGCATCAGGTCGCGCACGCGCGGACCGATCTGATCGCGTTCTTCGGCCAGGGCCGAGTCCATGCGCATCTTGCCCACCACCTCGCGTACCGCGGTCTCGGCAGCATGCACCACAGCCTCGGCCGGGTTCTTACTCTCGAAGAGCCAGGCACGCGCATCTTTCAGGCGATATTGCACGGCGAACTTGATTTCGACGATGTTCTCGTCCTGCGTGAGCATGGCCGAATCGCGCAGTCCGGTGGCGCGGATGACGTTGTCACGCCCGATGTCCACCGAGCGGATCTGGGTGACGGTGACCACCTCGTGGCGCTGGATGGGATACGGCAGGCGCCAGTTGAAGCCGGCGCCAACGGTGGACTGGTAGCGACCGAACTGGGTGATGACGGCCTGCTGGCCTTCCTGAACGATGAAGAAGCCGGTGCCCAGCCAGATCAGCACCACCACCGCCGCGACCAGACCGGCACCGATGCCGGCGCTCTTCATATCGGGCTGGAAGCCACCGCCGCCGCCACTGCCGCTGCCACCGCTCTGGCCGTTACCGCCGCGCCCGCGACCGCCGAACAGGCCGCCGAGCTTGCGATTGAAATCGCGCCAAAGTTCGTCGAGGTCCGGCGGACCCTGGTTGGGGCCGCGCGGGCCGCCGGAGCCTTCGGGACGCTCACCCTCGGGCGGACGGTTGCCCTCAGGCGGACGGTTGCTCTCGGCGCGGGCGTCGTCGCCGCCACGACCCCAGCGGGGATCGTTCAGATTGAACATGCCCCACAGGCGTTGACGCAGGGCGCCTGCGCGCAGGCGGGGAAATGAGAAGTTCATGCGCTGGGATCTCTTGTTTTGAGTCTGCATTGTGCCCAATCAGGCTTGTGCCCCATGGGCTTCAGGGGATTGGTGCCCGCCCGCCGGGTCCCGCGCGGCCTGGGCCTGCGCTGCCAGGATCGCCCGCAGGGCGGGCAAGCCCTCGCCCGTGCGGGCACTGGCGAAGACCCGCGGAACCGGCGTGCCCTCCAGGTCGTAGCGGTCCTGCAACTGGCGGGGCCGCTGGGCCGGGGCCAGAGCGTCGAGCTTGTTGAACACCAGGACCTGGGGCACGTCGGCGGCGCCGATCTCATGAAGCACGGCCTGCACCTCGCCGATCTGCTCGGGGAAATGGGGGTTGGCCGCGTCCACCACGTGCAGCAACAGGTCGGCATCGGCCGCTTCGCGCAGCGTGGCCTGGAAAGCGTCGATCAGGCCGTGCGGCAGGTCTCGGATGAACCCGACCGTGTCCGACAGCGACACCGAGCGGCCACCGCCCCCCCCGTCGCCCAGGTACAGCTGGCGGGTGGTCGTGTCCAGAGTGGCGAAGAGCTGGTCGGCCGCATAGGCGCGGGCCTTGACCAGGGCGTTGAACAAGGTGGACTTGCCGGCGTTGGTGTAACCCACCAGGGAGATGCTGAAGGTGCCTTGGCGCTCGCGCTGGCGGCGCTGGGTGTTGCGTTGCTTCTTGACCTTCTCGAGCCGCTCTCGGGTGCGCTTGATGGCGTCACCGATCATGCGGCGGTCCAGTTCGATCTGCTTCTCGCCGGGGCCGCCGCGCACGCCCGCACCACCGGTCTGACGCTCCAGGTGCGACCAACGCCGCACCAGGCGCGTGCTGACGTACTGCAGTCGGGCCAGTTCCACCTGCAGCTTGCCCTCGTGGCTGCGGGCGCGCTGAGCGAAGATTTCCAGAATGAGCAGCGTCCGGTCGTTGACCGGCAGGTTCAGGTGTCGCTCGAGGTTGCGCTGCTGGGCCGGGCTGAGAGACTGGTCGAACAGGACCTCGGTCGCCCCGGTGTCAGCGGCCAGGGCCTTGATCTCGTCGGCCTTGCCGCTGCCGATGAACAGGGCCGCGTCGGGCGCACGGCGTTTGCAGGTGACACGGGCCACCGGAGACAGGCCAGCGGTCTGCGCCAGCAAGCCGAGCTCTTCGAGCTGGGCATCGAAATGGGGGGTTCCGAAGTCCACCCCGACCAGGACGGCCGAGGGGATGGGAAGCTGGAGAGTGTCTGGCAAGAGGCGGGGCCCCGGGGTCGGTCGGGCGTCAAACGGCCGGCGGCGGCCCGGGGGCCAGGTTCAGGCTGCGGGGGCTTCCTGGCCGTCGGCCGCCTGGAAGTTGACGGCGCGACCCGGGACGATGGTGGAAATCGCGTGCTTGTACACCATTTGGGTGACCGTGTTGCGCAGCAAAACGACGTACTGGTCGAAGGATTCGATCTGCCCCTGCAGCTTGATTCCGTTGACGAGGTAGATCGAGACCGGCACGTGCTCCCGACGCAGGGTGTTCAGGAACGGGTCTTGTAGAAGCTGCCCTTTGTTGCTCACGATATGCTCCGTGTTGGGTAATTTTGTTGGAACTTGCACCTTACCACAGCAAGCCAGTTGTGCAAGTAGGTATACGCAACGGCCCTGTTCGGGGCATGGCCGAGCCCTCAGCCCTTGTCGGTGTAGGGGTTGGCCGAGGTCTTCATCTCGATGCGCAGGGGCGTCCCGATCAGGTTGAACTCCTTGCGGAAGCGCCCCTCCAGGAAGCGCTTGTAGGCATCGGTCACATGCTCCAGGGAGTTGCCATGGACCACGATCACCGGCGGGTTCATGCCGCCCTGGTGGGCATAACGCAGCTTGGGCCGGAACATGCCGGCGCGCTTGGGTGACTGGAACTGCACCGCCTCCAGCAGCAGGCGGGTCAGGATAGGCGTGGGCATCTTCACCATCGCCGACTTGTGCGCCTGGGCGATGGAGTCCCACACCGGGCCCAGGCCCTGGCGCTTCTTGGCCGAGATGAAGTGGATGGCTGCGAACTTCAGGAAGGCCAGGCGCGATTCGAGCTGCCGATGCAGCTGCTCGCGTTGGTAGTCGTCCACCGCGTCCCATTTGTTGACCGCGATGACCACAGCGCGGCCGCTTTCCAGGATGTAGCCGGCGATGTGGGCGTCCTGGTCGGTGATGCCCTGCGTGGCGTCAAGCAAGAGCAGTACAACGTTCGCGGACTCGATGGCCTGCAGTGTCTTGACCACCGAGAACTTCTCGATGGCCTCGAACACCCGACCCTTGCGGCGCAGGCCGGCGGTGTCGATCAGCTCATATTGCTGGCCCTTGCGCTCGAAGGGCACGGAAATGGCGTCCCGCGTCGTGCCGGGCATATCGAAGGCGACCAGCCGCTCCTCGCCGAGCCAGGTGTTGATCAAGGTGGACTTGCCCACATTGGGTCGGCCGGCCACGGCCAGCTTGATGGCGCCGCTGCCCTCCCCTTCATCCTCCTCGTCGGGCTCGGGTAGGTTCAGGGTGTCCAGCGCGATCTCAACCAGGCTACGCATGCCCTGCCCGTGTGCGGCCGACACCGGGAGCACTTCGCCCAGGCCGAGCTCGTAGAACTCACCCAGCTGGGAGCCCTCGGTCATGCCCTCGGCCTTGTTGGCGGCGAGCAGCGTGGGCTTGCCCAGCTTGCGCAGGTAGTTGGCAATGTCGTGGTCCTGCGCCGACAGGCCCGCACGGGCGTCGACCACGAAGACCACCACGTCGGCCTCGGCCACCGCCTGGCGGGTCTGCTTGGCCATCTCGACATAGATCCCGCTCTCGGCCGTGGGCTCGAAGCCGCCGGTGTCGATGACGATGAACTCGCGCTTGCCCAGGCGCGCGTTGCCGTAATGGCGATCACGCGTGAGACCGGCAAAGTCGGCGACGATGGCGTCGCGCGACTGGGTCAGGCGGTTGAACAGGGTGGACTTGCCGACGTTGGGCCGGCCCACCAGGGCGAGAACGGGTTTGACGCTCACTGGGGCACGAAACCGTAGACGCCGCCGCTGCGGGTGACCACGACCACGGTGTTGCCGACCAGCACCGGGGCCGTGGCGATGGCCGAGCCGTCGGTGGTCAGGCGCGTGAGCAGGCTGCCGTCTTCACGGGAGAGCACGTGCACGAAACCGAAGCTGTCACCGACCAGAACGGAGCGGCCGGCTGCCAGGGGCGCGGTCAGGCCGCGCAGGGCCAGGCGGTCGGTGCTCCAGGCGCGCTCGCCGTCGCTGCGTCGCCAGGCAATCACGGTGCCGTTGGATTCAGTGCCCACGACCTGCTGCTCGTCGCCGTGCACGCCCTCGGCGCCCTTGGCGGGACGGGTCCAGCGCGCGGTGCCACGATCGGCGTCGACGCAGCCGACAGCGGTCTGGAAGGACCGCGCACACACGCTGGAGCCGACCCGGCTGACGCGGCCGACCAGGTCGACCAGGCGCTCCACGTCGTTGGTGCCGCGGGTGATGCCGATCGGGGCTTCCCAGCGCAGCGTACCGTTGGACGGATTCAGGCCGGCCAGTCGCCCGCCCTGCCCGGCCACCAGCGTGTCGCCAACGGCGAGGAGAACGCCCGACTGGCGCAGCACCAGCGGCTCGCCGGCACGCTGCAGGGTCCAGAGCTTCAGGCCCGTGGCGCCATCATGGGCCGAGACCGAGCGGTCCGCGCCCAGCACGAAGACGCGGCCACCAGCCACCAGGGGTGCGGTGTAGACCTGGGCAGCCACGCTCTGGCGCCAGAGCACGCGGCCACCCGAGAAGGCGACAAGCTGGTTGGTCTGGGTGACCACGGCCACCGTGCGGCCGTCGCTGCCGACGCCAGCGCTCAGGGGGCCACCGGCGTTGGCGCGCCAGCGTTCGGCGCCGCTGTCGCCGTCAAGAAGGGCGACCGTGCCATCGCTGGAGGCAACCGCCACGTCGGCGCCCTGGGCCTGCAGGGACAGGGGCGTCTGGACCGGCCCGAGGCGCAAGGTCCAGGCCTGGCGCACGCCCAGGAGGTTGGGGTTGGGCTGAAGCTCGGCGGGCTTGGGCGGCGGCGGGGTGCCTCCCAGGAAGGTGGGAAGCATCGAGCAGCCGGCCAGCGCCGACGCCAGCAGCAGGCCCGCCAGCGCGCGCACGGTACGCCCGGCCGGCAAGGAATGGCAGGTCAGGGCGCGAGGAGGCCGGGCCAGGCTCATGGCTTGACCGCTCCGGAAACTGGTGCTGCTTTTTGCGGATCGACGCCCAGGGCACTGAGCTTGACCTCGACCAGACGACGGTAGTCGGCCCGGGCCTCGAAGCCTGGCAGGGCTTTGAGGTACTCGGCCTTGGCCTCAGCGGTCTTGCCTTGCAACTGCAGGATGTCGCCGCGGCGATCAGCCGCCAGGGGTTCGAATTCGGCGGGCATGGGGGCCTTCAGCTGCGCCAGGGCCTCGTCATAGGATTTGGCGTCGGCCAGCAGGCCCGCCAGGCGCAAGCGCGCGATGGCCTGGTAGCCGGGGTCGGACGATTTGTCGGCGACCCAGGCCAGTGCGGCCCGGGCGGCGTCGGGTTTCGCGTTGTCCTGGAAGGACCGGGCCGCGAGCAGCGCGCCCTGATGGGCATAGGTGGTGCCGGAAAACTTGTCGCGGATGTCGTCAAAGGCGCGTTGCACGCGAGCCTGGTCGCCGGTGGCAGCAGCGCGCTCGATCTCGGCGTACAGGGCCGAGGCCTGGCCAGCCTGACGGGTCTGCCACAGGTTCCAGCCGTTCCAGCTGGCGAAGCCGCCCAGGACGACGATCAGGACCCAGGTGATGAGGTTGCCGTACTTGTTCCAGAAGTGCTTGAACTGCGCAAGCTGCTCCTGTTCTTCGAGGTCGAGGTGTTGGGCCATGAGGTGTCCGCGGTGAGCGTTGGATTGTAGTGAGGGCGAGAGGGCCGCCCGTGGGACTCAGGCCTTGAGGCCGGGCGCCCATTGGGCGGCGGTGGCCAGGGCGTGGCGGGCCTGGGAGCCGGACCCATCGCGCAGCGACTTGACGGTGACCTCGCCGGCCGCCAGTTCATCGGCACCGAAGATGAGGGCATGGCGGGCGCCGCTGGCGTCGGCCTTCTTGAACTGCGACTTCATGCTGCCCAGGCCCTCGACCGAGGCTGCGTGCATCTGGACCTTCAGGCCGGCGGCGCGCAGGGCCTGCAGGGTACGCAGCACCACGGGCATGGCCGCGGCGTCGGGCACGATGGCATAGGCATCCGGCACGGGCTCCGGAATAGGCGCGCCCTGCTCGCGCACGAGTTCGAGCACACGCTCGACGCCCAGAGCCCAGCCCACTGCGGGCGCGGGCTTGCCGCCGGTCTGGGCGATGAGGTCGTCGTAGCGACCGCCTGCGCAAATGGTGCCTTGCGCGCCCAGGCTCTCGGTGACGAACTCGAAGACGGTGAGGTTGTAGTAGTCCATGCCGCGCACCAGGCGCGGGTTGACGGTGTAGGCGATGCCGTTCGCATCGAGCATGGCCTTGACGCCGTTGAAGTGCGCCAGGGACTCTGGACCCAGGAAGTCAATGAGGCGTGGTGCGCCCTGCACCATGGCCTGCATGGCGGGATTCTTGGTGTCGAGGATGCGCAGGGGGTTGCTGTGCAGCCGACGGCGCGCGTCTTCGTCCAGCACGTCGGCATGGCGTTCGAAGTAGGTGATCAGCTCGGCACGGTGCTGACGACGCTCGGCGGGCTGGCCCAGGCTGTTGATCTCCAGGCGCACGTTCGTGAGACCCAGCTCGCGCCACAGCGCATCGGCCAGCAGGATGATCTCGGCGTCGACATCGGGACCGGCAAAGCCCAGGGCCTCGGCGCCGATCTGGTGGAACTGGCGGTAGCGGCCACGCTGCGGGCGTTCATGGCGAAACATCGGGCCCATGTAGTACAGGCGCTTGCCGCCGTCATAGAGCAACGAGTGTTCAGCCACCGCGCGCACCACGCCGGCGGTGTTCTCGGGGCGCAGGGTGAGGTGCTCGCCATTGAGGCGGTCTTCGAAGGAGTACATCTCCTTCTCGACGATGTCGGTGACCTCGCCCAAGCCGCGCACGAAGAGCGCGGTGGGTTCCACGATGGGGGTGCGGATGTTGCGGTAGGCGTAGCGCGCCATCAGCGCGCGCACCTTGGCTTCGAACCACTCCCACTGGCCGGAGACCGGCGGCAGGATGTCGTTCATGCCCTTGACGGCGGTCAGGGGCTGGGCCTTTGCGGCGTTGTTCTTGTCGGTCATGCGGAAAGGAACACTCGGGGGGCGCGTGCGCGCGCGGCAGGTGCTGCGTTCAGGCGGTCACGGCCTGACCGTAGCGCTTGTGGATGTAGGTCTCGACGATCTGGTGGAACTCGGTAACGATGTGTTCGCCGCGCAGGGTCATGGCCTTCTCGCCGTCGATGAAGACGGGCGCCGCTGGCGCCTCGCCGGTGCCGGGCAGGCTGATGCCGATGTCGGCATGCTTGCTCTCGCCGGGGCCGTTGACGATGCAGCCCATGACGGCCACCTTGAGGTTCTCGACGCCGGGGTAGCGCTCGCGCCAGACGGGCATCTGCGCGCGCAGGTAGTCGTCAATCTGCTTGGCCAGCTCCTGGAAGGTGGTGCTGGTGGTGCGTCCGCAGCCCGGGCAAGCGGTGACGCTGGGTACGAAGCTACGCAAGCCCAGGGCCTGCAGGATCTCGGAAGCGATGACCACCTCCTGGGTGCGTGACTCGCCTGGCTGGGGGGTGAGCGACACGCGGATGGTGTCACCGATGCCCTCCTGCAGCAGCAGGCCCAGGGCCACGCTGGAGGCCACCGTGCCCTTGGTGCCCATGCCCGCTTCGGTCAGGCCCAGGTGCAGCGCATAGTCGCAGCGGCGCGCCAGTTCGCGATAGACAGACACCAGGTCCTGCACACCACTGACCTTGCAGGACAGCAGGATCTGGTTCGGGTCCATGCCCAGTTGCACCGCACGGGTGGCGGAATCGATGGCCGAGGTGATCAGCGCCTCGTACATGACCGACTTCGCGTCCCAGGGCGAGGGGCGCTGGCTGTTCTCGTCCATCAGCTGGGCGAGCAGTTCCTGGTCCAGGCTGCCCCAGTTCACGCCAATGCGCACCGGTTTGTTCCAACGGTTGGCGGCCTCGACCATCTGCGCGAACTGCTTGTCGTGTTTGTCGCCCTTGCCCACATTGCCGGGGTTGATGCGGTACTTGGACAGGGCCTCGGCGCAAGCCGGAACCTCCGTCAGCAGGCGGTGGCCGTTGTAATGGAAGTCACCCACCAGCGGCACGTCAACGCCCATGCGATCGAGCTGCTCGCGGATGTAGGGCACCTGCTGCGCAGCTTCAGGTGTGTTGACGGTGATGCGCACGAGCTCGGAGCCGGCCAAGGCCAGTTCCTTGACCTGGATGGCCGTGCCGATGGCGTCTGCGGTGTCGGTGTTGGTCATGGACTGCACACGCACCGGCGCGTCGCCACCGACCGTGACGACATGCGAGCCCCAGACCACGCGGGCCTGGCGCGAACGACGGAGTGCAGGAGCGGCAGCGGGAATAGGCAGGCAAGGGTCGGTCATGGCTGTCGGGCGGCGGGTGCCGCGTTAGGCGGGGACACGGGGGCCGGCACGGGCACCGCCGAAGCCGGCAGGGCCGGGATCGCGGGAACCAGCAACGGCGTGACGGGCTCGACCACCATGCTCTGGGGCGCCGCGGGCGCGGGCGCGACTGCAGGCGCGTCGGCAGGCGCCGCACCGTTGGCGGCGGGGGCGCGGGGCTCGTCTGGGGTCTCGGTGCCAGGCAGAAAAATCAGGGCCAGTGCAGCCAGCAACAGCCCCAGGGCCGCGAGCACCGGAGGGCGCATCAGGCGCTCACGCCAGCGCAGCGACCCCGCCACGCTCGGAGCGCGGAAGGGCTCGTTCAGGCCGGGGCTGACGGAAACCGAACGCGGCATGCCCTGCGGCAGGGCGGCCAGGATGGGGGTCGGGTCGGCCTTCAGGTGCCGGCAGACGCTGGCGGCCAGCGCCCGGGCGAAGGTGTGGTCAGGTAGCAGGTCCAGACGGTCCTGCTCCAGGGCCTCGAGCTGGCGCACCGGCACCTTCAGCGCCACGGCCAGGGCCGCAACATGCACCCCGGCCCGCTCGCGCGCCAGGCGCAGCATGGCGCCACCGCTCTGGGGCTCGGGGACGGTCTCTGCGGTCTCACTCATCGAAGATTCCCTTGTCATACGCAGCCAGCTCACGCGACTGCGGGTATCGCTTCCTCAGCTGGTCGGCCAGTTGCTGCATGGCGACCGTGTCGCCGACCCGACGCTCGACGCGAATGCCCAGCCACAGGGATTCGGCGTTGGCACCTTCGCCATTATTCAGGCGACGAATATAAAACTGGGCCTGAGGCCAGGCGCCACGACGGTACAGCAACTGGGCCAGGTTGTAACCGGTCACGGGGTTGCTGGCATCGAGCTCGTGGGAACGGATGAGGCTGCGCTCGGCCTCGGGCAGACGGCCGGCGCGGGCCTGGCAGATGCCCTGAGCCAGGAAGGTGCGGGCCCGGCCGGCGTACAGGGGGCTGGCCAGGGCCTGGGCGTAGGCGCGCTCGGCTTCCTCATGGCGCCCTTGCTGGCACGCCATCCAGCCCAAGTTGTGCAGCGTGTCGCCGTCGCGAGGCGCCAGCGCCAGAGCGCGCCGGAAACTGTCTTCGGCCTGGCGCGGCTCGTCCAGCCGCAGGTAGATCAGGCCGCGCAGGTTGTAGGCGGGCGGATAGGTCGGGTCAAGCGCCAACGCCTGCTTGACCTCGTCCAGGGCGATGGCGGTACGCCCCTCCTCGAAGTAACCGACCGCCAGTTCGGTGCGGATGCGCGCACGCCTGCGCTGGGGGGATTCGTCGGATTCAGTGACCAGGGCGGACGAACCCTCGGCAGGCGCGCCCGGAGCCGCGCAGCCAGCCAGGACCAGCAACCCGGCAGCCAGGCCCAGACCGACCCCGAGCAGCCCCCCACGCGACGCCCCACCGGCGCGGCTCATGGCCGCCCCTCCGGGGCGGTGGCGTTACCCGATACCGGCGTGAGCATCACGGTGCGTTGCTGTGCGATCCGATCCCCCACGCGGGTGCGGTCCTGTACGTCGCCGGCGAGCTGGCCGCAGGCGGCGTCGATATCGTCACCCCGGGTCTTGCGGATGGTGGTGACGATGCCCGCCTCATTGAGCAGGCGGGCAAAGGCCTGCACCTGTTTCTGGGGCGACCGGGTGAGCCCTGAGGCCGGGAAGGGATTGAAGGGAATGAGGTTGAGCTTGCACGAGACGCCCTGCTCCCGCACCAGGGCGATCAACGCGCGGGCGTGCTCGGGCTGGTCGTTGACGCCGTCGAGCATGCAGTACTCGAAGGTGATGAAGTCACGCGGCGCGTACGCCAGGTAACGCGTACAGGCCTGCATCAGCTCGGCCAGCGGGTACTTGCGGTTCAGGGGCACCAGATGCTCGCGCAGCGGGTCTGACGGGGCGTGCAGCGAGACGGCCAGCGCCACCGGGCACTCCTGGGCAAGCCGATCCATCATGGGCACGACGCCGGAAGTGGACACCGTGACGCGGCGGCGCGACAGGCCGTAACCGTGGTCGTCGAGCATGGTGCGCAGGGCCGGCACCAGGGCGCTGTAGTTCTGCAGCGGCTCGCCCATGCCCATCATGACGACGTTGGAAATCACGCGCTCCGCGGTGCCCAGGTGCTTGCGCAGGAAGTGCTCGGCAAACCACAGCTGGGCGATGATTTCACCGGTGGTGAGGTTGCGGGCGAAGCCCTGGTGGCCGGTGGAACAGAAGCGGCACCCAACCGCGCAGCCCGCCTGCGACGAGATGCACAAGGTGCCACGGTCGTCCTCGGGGATGAAGACGGTCTCGACGGCATTGCCCGCGCCCACGTCGAACAGCCACTTGATGGTGCCGTCGGCGGATTCGTGCTGGGTGATGACCGGCAGGCCTTCGATGCGGGCCGCGCCCTGCAGCTTGCCGCGCAGGGACTTGGCCAGGTCGGACATCTGCTCGAAGTCCGACGCACCGCGCTGGTGGATCCAGCGGAACAACTGGGTGGCGCGAAAGCGCTTCTCGCCCAGGCTTTCGCACAAGGCGGCCAGACCCTCGAGATCGAAGTCGAGAAGGTTGGCCGTCATGTCATGGCTCGTCCCGTCTCAGCGGGAATAGAGGTTCATGCCGGCGAAGAAGAAGGCGATCTCGACGGCGGCGGTCTCGGGGGCGTCGGAGCCGTGGACCGCGTTGGCGTCGATGCTGTCGGCGAAATCGGCGCGGATGGTGCCCTTGTCGGCCTTCTTGGGGTCGGTGGCGCCCATGAGCTCACGGTTCTTGGCGATGGCGTTCTCGCCCTCGAGGACCTGGATCATGACGGGACCGGACACCATGAAGTCGACCAGGTCCTTGAAGAAGGGACGGGCCTTGTGCACGGCGTAGAACTGCTCGGCTTCACCGCGGGACAGGTGGGCCATGCGGGCGGCGATCACCTTGAGGCCGGCGCCTTCGAAGCGGGAGTAGATCTGGCCGACGACGTTCTTGGCGACGGCATCAGGCTTGATGATGGAGAGGGTGCGTTCGATGGCCATGGCGGTTTCTTTCCGGGAAGCTGTGTGGTTCTGGATAAATGGAGACGAATGACGCACTTGCGGCCGGGCCCTGCCTCCCCCTGATCCGGTCGTCTGACCTGGGCCCGAGGCGGTGGCGCACCCGAAAGTACGGCAAAGCCTCGGATTTTAACCCATGGGACAGCGTTTCAGCGGCCGCCTCGGCGCGGGCCGCCCTTGCCACGGCGCGCACCGCCACCCGGGTCCTGGCGCTGGCGGGTGAAGCTATCGGCGCCGATGTAGCCAAAGGCGGTTTTCATGGGATCGGGCTGTGCGCCGCTGCCACCGCCGTCCTGACGGTCCCGGCCGCGCTGCTGGCCCGGCCCACCCTTGTTGCGTCCGCGCGGGCCACCCGGGCCGCCTGCACCGCCGGGCGCGCCGTTGGGGCGCCCGCGACGCGACCTGTTGCCATCGCGGGGGGCACCCGCGCCCTCGCCGGTTCCCGCCGGACGCTCGGCGCCGACAGCGCGCATCAGGCTGCGGATATCGCTGTCGTCCAACTCCATCCAGGCGCCGCGCTTGAGGCCGCGGGGCAGCAGCATGGCGCCGTATCGGATACGGATCAGGCGGCTGACCGCATGGCCCACCGCCTCGAGCAGGCGGCGCACCTCGCGGTTGCGGCCCTCGGAGATGGTGACGCGGTACCAGGTGTTGGCCCCCTCCCCGCCACCGTCCTCGATGGCGCCGAACTGGGCACGGCCGTCGTCAAGCTCGATGCCGTCGAGCAGGCGTTGCTTTTCATCGTTGCTGAGCGCGCCCAGCACGCGTACCGCGTACTCCCGCTCCAGGCCGAAGCGCGGGTGCATGAGCTTGTTGGCGAGCTCGCCCGAGCTGGTGAACAGCAGCAAACCCTCGGTATTCAGGTCGAGCCGTCCTACCGACTGCCACTTGCCCTGGTGCAGGCGCGGCAGCTTGCGAAAGACCGTGGGACGGTTCTGGGGGTCGTCATGGGTGACCACCTCGCCCACAGGCTTGTGGTAGGCGATGACCCGCGGCGGCGGCGGCGCGATGCGCACGCGGATGGGCTTGCCGTTGACCTTGATCTGGTCGCCGAACTGGATGCGCTGGCCGATGTGGGCGGGCTCGTTGTTGACGGAGATCCGGCCTTCGGTGATGAGCTGCTCCATTTCGAGGCGCGAACCCAGGCCCGCCTGAGCCAGCACCTTGTGCAGCTTGGGTGTCTCGGCCTGAGGCGCGAGCACCCGCTTGGACAGGGTCTCTTCGGGGGCGGCTTCGTCCGCATCGTAGCGGCCGGACACCACGTCTTCGAAGCGGGTGCCCTCGGACAACTCGGTGCTTGGGCTGACCTCAGCGGGCGCGCTCACCTCGATGGGCGGGGTCGGGATGGCGGCGGTTTCCGGGCCAACGCCCGTTGGGTCCGGCACGGGTTGGGCGGCCGGGGAGCCGTTATCAGGCGGAGAAGCACTCATGGCGCGCCCGAGGCGTCAGTGGGGGGGATATCGTCCGCGTCGGCGGCATCAGGCGTCAGGGCGGGCGGCAGAGCGAACGCCTCGGACGCTTCGACGCCGTCCGGGGCCTCGTCGGGCGCCAGGAGCGGGGTTTCGGCGTCGCCCGCAGCCGCTTGCAGTTCTGCGAGGGGATCGGACTCCAGAGCCAGGTCGGCCTGGGGCGCATCGCCCTCGCCTGCCCCGGCCAGGGAGGCCAGCAACTGGACCTGCTGTGTGGGATGGTCGAGCGCGGGCAGCTGGTCCAGGGAGGACAGGCCCAGGTCGTCCAGGAACTGGCGGGTCGTGGCAAACAGCGCCGGGCGCCCGACCGCCTCACGGTGACCGATGACCTCGATCCAGCCCCGGTCCTCGAGTTGCTTGAGGATCAGGCTGTTGATGGTGACACCGCGGATGTCCTCCATGTCGCCACGGGTGACGGGCTGCCGGTAGGCAATGATGGCCAGCGTTTCCAGGGCGGCACGGGTGTACTTGGGCGGCTTTTCGGGATGCAGACGGTCGAGGTATTCGCGCATCTCGGGCCGACTCTGGAAGCGCCAGCCACTGGCCACGCTGACCAGTTCGACGCCGCGCGGGGCCCAGTCGTGCTGCAGGTCCTGGAGCAGGGTCTTGACCGTGTCGGCGCCCAACTCGTCGTTGAACAGCACGCGCATCTCGCGCAGCGTCAGCGGCTGGGGCGAACAGATCAGGGCCGTTTCCAGGACGCGCTTGGCATCCGAGGTATTCATGGTGTCGTGTCGTCGGAAGGTGTTGCCGCCGAGGCAACCGCAGTGCCTGAAGGCACTTGTCAGGAGGATTCCGTACGGGCCGGAACCGGGGCGCCAAGCCTAGGCTGGCGACCCACCATTGTAACTGAGGCCCCACGCCGAGAGGGCTGCGGCAAGGTCCTCGGGCAGCGGGATTTCGAAGGCCAGGGGCTGGCCGGTGACCGGGTGCGTGAAGGCCAGGCGGTAGGCGTGCAGGGCCTGCCGTTCCAGGCCGACGGCAGGCGCGCCGCCGTAGACCGCATCCCCCACCAGCGGATGCCCCAAATGGGCCATGTGCACGCGGATCTGGTGGGTGCGGCCGGTGCGCAGACTGGCCCGCACCCAGCAGCCCTGGTCCGTATTGGCAAGCAGCTCCAAGCCGGTCGCGGCGGGCTTGCCACCCTCGCGGGCCAGGTCCACCACCGCCATCCGCAAGCGGTTGCCGCTGTCACGACCGATCGGAGCCTCGACCTCGCGCCGGGCCGGGCCCTGCCAGGTCCGGTGCGCCAGCGCCAGGTACTGGCGGGAGATTTCGCGCGCCGCAATCAAGCGCACCAGGGCGTCCATGGTGAGACGGTCGCGGGCCACGACCATCAGGCCGGTGGTGTCCTTGTCCAGGCGGTGCACGATGCCTGCGCGGGGCAAGGTGGCGGCACGCGGGTCGCGAGCCAGCAGGCCGTTGAGCAAGGTGCCACGCCAATGGCCCGGCGCCGGATGCACCACGAGGCCCGCGGGCTTGTTGATCACCAGAAGATGGGCATCCTCATGCACCACGTCCAGGGCCATGGGCTCGGGCAGGAAGGCCTGGCTCTGCGGCGTGGGCCGCAGTTCGACTTCGCCCCGCTGGCCGACCCGCACACGGTGGGCACTGCGCGTGGCGGGCCGACCATCGAGCTGCACCGCGCCGTCGGCGATCAGTTGCTGCAAGTAGCTGCGGGAGAACTCGGGCACCTGCTGGGCCAGCACACGGTCCAGCCGCTCGCCGTGCCCGCTGGCGTCGACGACGAAGGGCCTTAGCTCGCTTGCGACCTGCGCTTCACCCTCCGAGGCCTCGTCCGAGGGAGCCTCCAGGGCGGCCGCGTAGGGGTCGGCCGATATAATCGTTGAGCGTTTTTTCAAGAAAGCCTGCGTCATGCTGCGTGTGAAATTATCGATGGTCGGCGCGCTCATGCTGGCTGGCGCCACGGCCCTCCTCGGCGGCTGTGCCTCGGTCACCGAGGACCCCACTGAAAAGTGGAGCCCGAACAAGATCTACAGCGAAGCCAAGGACGAGCTTCGCTCCGGCGCCTACGAAAAGGCCATCGGCCTGTACGAAAAGCTCGAGGGCCGCGCCGCCGGCACGCCCCTGGCGCAGCAGGCCCAGCTGGAGAAGGCCTACGCCCAATACAAGGCCGCCGAACCCGCCCAGGCCACCGCCACCCTGGACCGCTTCATCCGACTGCACCCGGCCAGCCCCGCCCTGGACTACGCCCTGTACCTGCGGGGCCTGGTGAGCTTCAACGACGACCTGGGCATGTTCTCCTTCCTCACGCGCCAGGACCTGTCCGAGCGCGACCAGAAGGCCGCCAAGGAGTCCTTCGAATCGTTCAAGGAACTGGTCACGCGTTTCCCGGAGTCGCGCTATGCGGCCGACGCACAGTCGCGCATGGTCTACATCGTGAACTCGCTGGCGCAATACGAGGTGCACGTGGCGCGCTACTACTACACCCGTGGCGCCTACGTGGCCGCCATCAGCCGCGCCCAGCTGGCAGTGACCGACTACCAGGAAGTCCCGGCCGTCGAAGAGGCCCTGTTCATCATCTATCGCTCTTATGAGGCCCTGGGCATGCAGCAGATGGCCGCGGATGCCCGCCGGGTACTGGAGCGCACCTTCCCGCGCAGCGAGCTCCTCAGCCGCGGCTTCAGGACGCCTCCGGACCCCTGGTGGAAGCTGTGGTGAGGTCTGGATTCCTCAGGTCCTCCAGGGCCTGGGCGTAATCCTGCGGCGCCGCCAGGCGGCGCATCGGCGGCAAGGCCGACAGCAGTCGGCGGCCATACCCCATGCTGGCCAGGCGGCTGTCGCACAACACCAGCACCCCCCGATCGGACTCACGCCGGATCAGGCGCCCTGCGCCCTGCTTGAGCGACACCGCGGCCTCCGGTAGGTGGTAGTCGTTGAAGGCGTTGCGGCCCTGCGACTGCAGGCGCTGAGAGCGCGCCTGCACCAGCGGATCGCCCGGCGGCGGAAATGGCAGCTTGTCGATCACCACCAGCTGCAGCGTGTCGCCCGGCAGGTCCACCCCCTCCCAGAACGAGGCCGAGGCCACGAGCAGGCAGCCCGGGCCACCGCAGGCCGCGCCCTCGCGAAAGCGTTCGATGAGCCGGCGCTTGGGCCACTGCCCCTGCACCAGCACCTCGACCTGGGCGCTGTCTTGAAAGCGCACCTGCAGAAGCTCCCCGATCGCGCGCAAGGCCCGCAAGGTAGTGGTGAGAACCAGGGTGCGCCCCCCGAGGCGGGCCGCGCCCTGGGCGGCCAGGTCGGCGACCCGGCCCGGGTGCGCCGGCTCGCTGGGCTTGGGAAAGCCGGGGGGCACGTACAAGGCCGCTTGGTGTGCGTAGTCGAAGGGACTGTCCACGCGCAGCACCTGCGCGTCGTGCAGGCCGCAGGGCTCGGTGAACCAGGACAGACGGGCATCGTCGCCCAAGGTGGCGGAGGTGAAAATCCAGCTGCGGCTGGACGGCGGGATGTCCGCGTCAGTCTCGGGGTCGGTGTCAACAGGGACGCCCGCGCGGTGGGACCCCTCGTCAGCCTCCCGCCCCGGGATATCCACCGGTTCGACCTTGAGCAGGCGCGTGCGCACGGCTTGGGCGATGTCCAGGGGAGATTGCGTGAGGCGAAGCTGCTGGCCGGCGTCGGCCCAGCGCACCGAGCCGGGCTCGCAGGGCTGCAAGAAACGCCGGGCCCGCTGCGCGAGCAACCGCGCGCGTTCGTGCAGGCGCACGAAATCGGGAGCGATCTCGCTGACGGTATCCAGGGCATCCATGGCCTCTTCGCAGGCCTGGGCCACGGCCTGCAAGGCCTCGTGCCAGGCCTGTGGGTCTGCATCGCCCGGCGCCTGCCCCTGCCAGGATAGGCGCGCGCCGCCGCCGCCAGCCGCCAGACGCAGCTCGCGCGCGGCACGCTCGACGCGCGCGGCCACCTGCTGCCAGTCCGCCAGCCCGCGCGCCAGCTGCAGGCCGGCGCCCAGGGTGTCGCGGCACAAGTCGATCAACTGGCCGGTGGCCAGCTGCGTGCCCAGAAACTGCACGCCGATCTCATTGAGCTGGTGGGCTTCGTCGAAGATGGCCACGCGCACCGACGGCAGCAGTTCGGCCATGCCGGATTCACGCACGGACAGATCGGCGAAGAACAGGTGGTGGTTGATCACCACCACGTCGGCCGCCAGCGCCTCACGGCGCGCGTTGTTGACATGGCAGCCGCGAAAGCGCGGGCACTGAGAGCCCAGGCAGTTCTCGCGGGTGGAGGTAACCAGGGGGATCACCGGCGAACGGTCATCGAGGCCCGGCAGTTCGGCCAGATCGCCGGTGGCGGTCTCGCGGGACCAGTTCTCCACCTTCGCCAGGGTGAGGACCGCATGGCGATCGGCCAGGAGCGCGTCTTGGCGGGCCAGCTCCATGCGATAGGTGCACAGGTAGCTGCCGCGGCCCTTGAGCAGCGCCATCCGCACGGGCAGTCCCAGGGCCTGCACCAGGCGCGGCAGGTCGCGGCCGTACAGCTGGTCCTGCAGGGTCTTGGTGGCGGTGGACACCAGCACACGCTCGCCACTGAGCAAGGCGGGCACCAGGTAGGAGAAGGTCTTGCCCACACCGGTGCCGGCTTCGACGACCAGCGCACCGCCGGATTCGATCGTGCGGGCCACGGCCAGGGCCATCTCGGTCTGGCCTGTCCGGGGCAGGAACTGGTCGGCGGCCCGCGCCAGCGCGCCGCCGGGCGCGAAGGCCTCGCGCACGCTGGCTTCAAGCGTCATGCGGGCTCTTGGGGTTCCAGGAGCAGTTCCAGGCGCGCGATCTGGTCTCGCAGGACGAGTCGGCGCTTCTTCAGGCGCCGCAACATCAGTTCGTCTTGAGGCACCTGCTCGCTGGCGCCGTCGATGAGGGCGTCCAGGTCGGCGTGTTCCATGCGCAGCTCGATCAAGCGGCGCGCGGGGGAGTGCAGGTTGGAGTCCAAGGCGTGGGGGTGGGCCGTAGGGCCAGGATGCTGCGACCGATGATACCTGCGGGCCTGTTCGTTCGCCGTGGACTCAGGGCGGCACCGGCAGTGCAGAGGCCGACGGCTTGGCGCGCTCGGCCTGGCGCTTGAGGGTGCGCTCCTTACGCTCCTGGGCCTCCTGCACGCGACGCGCATGCGCCTGCGCGTTGGCATCCGCCTGCTCGCGCGTGATGTCGGGGCTGCTGCGGTCTTGCGCCGCCCCGGGCTCGCGCGGCTTACCGCCTGGAGCGGATCCGCTGGCCTTCTGCGCGGCGCGCGCCTGACGGGCCTCATGGTCAGCCAAGGCCTGAGCGCGCCGCTGCGCCGCCTCCTCCTGGGCCTGGGGCGAGACCTTCTCATCGAGCTTGCGTTGTTGTTCAGCCGCGCGTTGCTTGCGGTCGACCTCGTTCAGAGCGAGCTCCTGACGCCGCAGATCGGCCAGGACAGGCTGCCACTTGCGTCGCGCGCGCTCGGTGCAATCGGTGACCGCGAAGCGCTTTTGGCAGTCGGCCTCTTCCTCGGTCTGGCGGGCCCGGGCTGCGGCACGCTCACGCTCGATGCGAGCCTGTTCGGCGCGCACGTCCAGGCCGCCCACCCAACGGGAGGCCGATGCCGAGCCCGATGCTGGAGACACCGCCTCGTCGGCAGCAACCAGACCCACCCACGCCAGCAGCGCGAGCACGGCGGCGATGCTGCGGGCGGTCATCGGGAGGTGAGCCGGGTGTCCACCACCCGCCGCTCCAGGGCCATGAATTCGGCCGACTGCATTTCGTTCAGTCGGGACACCGTGCGCGGGAATTCGTGGGACAGCGGACCCTCGGTGTACAGCGCCTCGGGTGCCACGGCTGCCGAGAGAATCAGCTTGACCCGACGGTCGTACAGCACGTCCACCAGCCAGGTGAAACGGCGCGCCGGAGAGGCCATGTTGACCGACATCTGCGGCACGTCGCTCAGAAGCACGGTGTGGAACTGCGAGGCGAGCTCCAGATAGTCGTTCTGCGAGCGCGGGCCGCCGCACAAGCTGGCGAAATCGAACCAGACCACGCCGCCGGCCTTGCGCCGAGCCTGGATTTCGCGATGCTCGATGGTCAGCACCGGCGCCTCGTCCTGGCACTCCGCCAGGGCGCTGAAGGCCGCGTCCATCTCGGCATCGGCCTGCGCGCCCAAGGGAGAGTGATAGAGCTTCACCCGTTCCAGGGTGCGTCGGCGGTAGTCGGTGCCGTTATCCACGTTGATCACCTCCAGTTGGGCGTTCAGGAGGTCGATCGCGGGCAAGATCCGGTCCCGGTGCAGGCCGTCGGGGTACAAATCGTCGGGCCTGAAGTTGGAGGTGGTCACGAAACCCACGCCATGGTCGAACATGGACTGCAACAAGCGGTGCAGGATCATCGCGTCGGTGATGTCGGCGACGTGGAACTCGTCAAAGCAAATGAGTTTGTAGCGCTCCGCAATGCGCTCGCCCAGTACGTCCAGCGGATTGACCGTGCCTTGCAACTGCGCGAGTTCGCGGTGCACCTCGCGCATGAATTCGTGAAAGTGCAGGCGGGTCTTGCGGCGCAGCGGCACTGCGTTGAAGAAACAGTCCATCAAGAAGCTCTTGCCGCGCCCCACCCCGCCGTACATGTAGACGCCGCGTGGGATGGGTGGTCGGTTGATCAGCTTCTTGAGGGCGTTGGAGCGCTTGTCCTTGTACTGCGCCCACTCCAAGGCACAACGCTCCAGTGCATCGACAGCGCGAAGCTGCGCAGGGTCACTGTGATAACCCCGCGTAGCGAGTTCGGCCTCGTAGGCCGCACGCACGCCAGAGGACTGCGCGGGCACTGCTTAGAAATTAAGCGTGCGCTTGTCGACGGCCAGCGCGGCTTCCTTGGTCGCCTCCGACAGCGACGGGTGCGCGTGGCAGATGCGGGCGATGTCCTCGGCGGAGGCACGAAACTCCATCGCCACCACCGCTTCGGCGATCAGCTCGGAGGCCATCGGGCCCACGATGTGCACGCCCAGGATCTCGTCGGTCGTAGCATCGGCCAGGAACTTCACCATGCCGGTGGTGTCACCCAGGGCGCGGGCGCGCCCGTTGGCCAAGAAGGGGAAGGTGCCGGCCTTGTACTTCACGCCGTCGGCCTTGAGCTGCTGCTCGGTACGACCCACCCACGCGATCTCGGGGCTGGTGTAGATCACCCAGGGAATGGTGTTGAAGTTCACATGGCCGTGTTGGCCCGCAATGCGCTCGGCCACCGCCACGCCCTCTTCTTCTGCCTTGTGCGCCAGCATCGGGCCGCGCACCACGTCACCCACCGCCCACACGCCGGGCAGGTGGGTGCGGCAGTCGCCGTCGACCACGATGGCGCCGCGCTCGTCCAGCTGCAGGCCCACGGCTTCGGCGTTCAGGCCGATGGTGTTGGGAACGCGGCCGATGGAGACGATCAGCTTGTCGGCGTCGATCACCTGGGCCTCGCCCTTGGCATTGGTGTAGGCCACGCTCACGCCCTTGGCGCCATTCTTGATCTCGCCGACCTTCACACCCAGCTCGATCTTCAGGCCCTGCTTGTCGAAAGCCTTCTTGGCTTCTTTCGCAATCTGCTCGTCGACCGCGCCGAGGAAAGTGGGCAGGCCCTCGAGGATGGTGACATCCGCCCCCAGGCGACGCCACACCGAACCCATCTCCAGACCGATCACGCCAGAGCCGATCAGGACCAGCTTCTTCGGGACCGCGCCGATGCGCAGCGCGCCGTCGTTGGACAGCACGTTCTTTTCGTCGAAGGGGACACCGGGCAGCGCACGGGCGTTCGAACCCGTGGCCACGATGATCTGTTTGCCAATCAAGGTTTCGGTCGCGGCGCCCGCCACTTGAATCTCATAGCCGCCATCAACGGCCTTGGCAAACGAGCCGCGGCCGTGGAAGAAGCTCACCTTGTTTTTCTTGAGCAGATACAGGATGCCGTCGTTGTTTTGCTTGATGACGGTGTCCTTGCGCGCCAGCATCTTCGCGACGTCCATCTTGACGTCCTTGGCCGAGATACCGTGGTCTGCAAAGTGGTGGTTGGCGTGGTCAAAGTGCTCGGACGACTGCAGCAGTGCCTTGGAAGGAATGCAGCCCACGTTGGTGCAGGTGCCACCCGGGGCGGGGCCGCCCTGGGCGTTCTTCCATTCGTCGATACAGGCCACGTTCATGCCCAACTGGGCCGCGCGGATGGCCGCGATGTAGCCACCGGGGCCACCGCCGATGACGATGACGTCGAATTGCTTTGCACTCATAGATTTCCTTGTCTTTCCTGGTGGTCGCCGCGGAACCGGCTACGCCGGGCCGCTGGCGGCGCCCCCTCGAGGGGGAGCGGCAAAGCCGCTTCGGGGGTGGTCAGATATCGAACAGCAGGCGGGCCGGATCTTCGAGGGCTTCCTTCATCGCCACCAGACCGAGAACCGCCTCACGGCCGTCGATGATGCGGTGGTCGTAGGACATGGCCAGGTAGTTGATCGGACGCACCACCACCTGACCGTTTTCGACAACGGCGCGGTCCTTGGTGGCGTGCACGCCCAGGATGGCCGACTGCGGCGGGTTGATGATGGGGGTGGACAGCATGGAGCCGAACACGCCGCCATTGGAGATGGAGAAGGTGCCGCCGGTCATCTCCTCGATGCCCAGCTTGCCGTCACGCGCCTTGGCGCCGAACTCGGCGATCTTCTTCTCGATGTCGGCAAACGACATCTGGTCGGCGTTGCGCAGGATCGGCACCACCAGGCCGCGGGGCGAGCCCACAGCGATACCGATGTCGAAGTAGCCGTGGTAGACGATGTCGTTGCCGTCGACCGAGGCATTGAGCACCGGGTACTTCTTGAGGGCGTGCACGGCGGCCTTCACGAAGAAGGACATGAAGCCGATCTTGACGCCATGCTCCTTCTCGAACTTGTCCTGGAAGCGCTTGCGCATTTCCATCACGGGCGCCATGTTCACTTCATTGAACGTGGTCAGGATCGCGTTGGTCGCCTGCGACTGCAGCAGACGCTCGGCGACGCGGGCGCGCAGGCGGCTCATGGGCACGCGCTGCTCGGGGCGGTTGCCCAGGTCCAGGCCTGCGGGTGCGGCCACCTGGGGCAAGGAGGCCTTGGGCGCGACGGAAACGGGCACCGAGGGCGCCACCTTGCCGCCACCCGCAACGGCGGACAGCACATCGCCCTTGGTGACGCGACCGTCCTTGCCGGAGCCGGCGACGGAGCCTGCAGGCAACTGGTTGTCGGCCATCAGCTTGGCGGCGGCGGGCATGGCCACGCCGGCCTTGGAACCACCGACGGCGGCAGGCGCCGCAGCAGGTGCCGGGGCAGCCGCGGGCGCGGCATCGGGAGCCGCCACCGCACCGGTCTTGCCGTCGGTGTCGATCTTCGCGAGCAACTGGTCGGCCGCGACCGTACCGCCATCCCCCACCAGGACCTCGGCGAGCACGCCGGCGCTGGGTGCGGGCACTTCCATCACCACCTTGTCGGTCTCGATCTCGATCAGGATTTCGTCCTGAGCGACGGCTTCACCGGGCTTCTTCTTCCACTGCAGCAGGGTCGCTTCCGCAACGGACTCGGACAGTTGCGGGACTTTCACTTCAACGATGGCCATTTTCTGTATTCCTCGATGCGTTGTTCTAGCCCGCCGCCCGGCATCCTCACCGGGCGTGCGGGGGCGGAGCGGCCCCCTCTCGGGCCGCGCCGCGCGGGTTTCACTTGGTCAGGACAAAGCCCTTGAGCTTGGCGAAGGCAGCATCCACCAGGGCCTTCTGCTGCTCCTGGTGCAGGTGCGAGTAGCCCACCGCCGGCGAGGCGGAGGCGGCACGGCCTGCATACCCGAGCTTCTGACCCTCGAGCATGTTCTCGTGGATGTTGTGCTGGATGAAGAACCACGCGCCCTGGTTCTGGGGCTCGTCCTGGCACCACACGATGTCGGTGGCGTTCGGATACTTCTTCAGCTCGGCGGCGAAGGCCTTGTGCGGGAAGGGATAGAGCTGTTCGACGCGAATGATGGCCACGTCGTCGGCACCCTTTTCCTCGCGCTTCTTGGCCAGGTCGTAATAGACCTTGCCCGAGCAGGCGATCACGCGCTTGACCTTGTCCGCCTTGAGGTCCCTGGACTCGGGGATCACGGTCTGGAAGGTGCCCTTGGTGAACTCGGACAGCGGCGAGGTCGCGTCCTTGTTCCGCAGCAGGGACTTGGGCGTGAAGATCACCAGGGGCTTCCTCAGCGGGCGCACCATCTGCCGGCGCAGCACGTGGAAGATCTGACTGGCCGTGGTGGGCTGCACGATCTGCATGTTGGTGTCAGCGGCCAGCTGCATGAAGCGCTCGACGCGCGCCGAGCTGTGTTCGGGGCCCTGGCCCTCATAGCCGTGCGGCAGCATCAGGGTGATGCCGTTGACGCGGCCCCACTTGACTTCGCCGGAGGCGATGAACTGGTCGATCACGACCTGCGCGCCGTTGGCAAAGTCGCCAAACTGGGCTTCCCAGATCACCAGCGTGTTGGGGTCGTTCGAGGCGTAGCCGTATTCGAAGGCCATCACCGCCTCTTCGGACAGGATGGAGTCGATCACGACGAAGGGGGCCTGGTTCTCGGCCACGTTCTCCAGGGGCACGTAGGTGCCGACGTCCCACTTTTCGCGGTTCTGGTCGTGAATCACGGCATGGCGGTGGGTGAAGGTGCCGCGGCCGCAGTCCTCGCCCGAGAGGCGCACCGGAAAGCCCGAAGCCACCAGCGAAGCGAAGGCCATGTGCTCGCCCATGCCCCAGTCCACATTGACCTCG
>JBEEIS010000143.1:0-3376 GCA_041169755.1 Pseudomonadota bacterium
CCAGGCTGTGCAGGGTCTGCAGGCCCTCGGTGCGTAGCACTTCTTCGCAGGCCGGCAGGTCTGGATACCGCTTCAGAGCCGAGGCCCAGATGGCGCGTCCAGCCAGGAAGCCATGGGCCCCGGCTGCATAGGCGTAGCGCATCACGCGCAGGAACTGCGCCGGCGTGACGCCAGCGGACAGCAGCACCCAGGGCGCTCCGGCCTCGCGGCAGATCCGCCCCATCTCGTCGAATCCGGCCTGCGCCTCGAGATGTGCGGGCGTCCCGTCCGTCTCGGGCAGGTCAGCTCCGGGTAACGGGCTCTCGAGCTTGAACAGGTCGACGCCGTACTCGGGCCGGGCGAATTCGCGCAGGCTGTCGATCACGTGCTGCGGTGACGCCGATGATGTCTGCCCAGGGAAGGGATAGGTGAGAAGCTCCAGCACATAGGCGATATCGTGGCGGCGGCATGCTTCGCCAACCTCGCGCACATAGGCCTGCTGGTGGGCCCGCACCTCGGGCGCGGCATCGGGCCGATACCAAGCGAGCACCTTCACGCCGTCGCCACCGGCGCGCTTGATCTTCTCCACACTCCAGTCGGCGATGGAGTGCGACAGCCGCCCCTGCGCGGTATCGCGAAAGCGATGGTCCTCCAGCGTCACCAGGAGACCGGTACGCGCCGGCAGGCTGGCCAGGGCCGCAGGCAGGGCGTAATTGGGGTCCAGCAGCATCGCGCTGGCATGCGGCCCCAGCACCTGCACCAGCAGGCGCTTGGCCGCCAGCATGTCCTCAAAGCGCACCTGCGAAGGCGCAATGCCCAGGCAGGCCGCCAGCATCTGTGCGATGGGTGGGCGCTGGTCCAGGGCCACCATCGTGAAGTGTCCTGCCTCGTTGGCCATACGCTGCAGCCCGCGCATCTTTCCGAGTTTCAATGACGCAGCGGACATGGTGAGGCTTCCTCAGGTGGGCAGGACGTTGGCAGGCTCAGAGCGGCCGCAGCAGACGCAGGGCCGCGTCCCAGCCCAGTTGGACGATCTCGGCCACCTCGGGTCGGTCCGCCCCCTGGTCGCCGGCACGCGCGCACACCTCGGGGCTCGGGATCGTGAGAGGCCGCCCGCCACTGAGCGCCTTGACCTGCGCCTGGCAGGCGCGCTCCAGAAACATGATGTTGTGAAACGCCTTGGCGATGGAGTCACCGGCGGCCACCAACCCGTGATTGCGCAGGATCATGACGTCGTGGCGCCCCAGGCTGCGCGCCAGCCGAGCGCGCTCGTCCAGATCCAGGGCCACGCCCTCGTAATCGTGATAGCCGATACGGTTGTAGAACTTCAGCGCATGCTGGCTGATCGGCAACAAGCCCTCGGCCTGGCAGGAGACAGCGATGCCATCGGGTGTGTGCGTGTGCACCACACAGGCCAGGTCATGCCGCGCCTCATGGATGGCGGAGTGCACGGTGAAACCCGCCAGGTTGATGCGAGACTGGGCGGGATCCTGCCCTTCGATCAGGCGACCGTGCAGATCGACCTTCACCAGA
Organism: Pseudomonadota bacterium; assembly: GCA_041169755.1. Classification (GTDB taxonomy): domain Bacteria; phylum Pseudomonadota; class Gammaproteobacteria; order Burkholderiales; family Burkholderiaceae_C; genus Ramlibacter. Next base: position 1,513 of record JBEEIS010000143.1, read on the forward strand.
TCCTGCGGTCGCATTTCGTCGAACAGCACCCCGTAGCGGTTGATCAGGAAATGATCTCGCGAGTCCGGCACGCGCGCGCTGATGTGCGTGTCGATCAGGTCGGTCATCCTGAAATGCGCCATGAGGCGGTAGAAGGCGGCGAGGTCTTCGCGGACCTTGACCTCGGCGGCAGACATAGCGGGCGTGGAGCGCATGGTGGAGCCTCGACGGTCAGCGGCGCGTCACGACGCGGTCCACGACCTCGCACAGGCGGGCCAGGCGCACCGCCGCATCTTCAACCAACGCACGCGAGGTATCAGGGCTGCCAATCACGTTACGCCAGACGGCACGACCCGCCAGGAAACCGCTTGCGCCTTCGCGGCAGGCCCATTCGACCGCTTGCGGAAAATCATCGGGCGTCACTCCGGACGACAGCACGACCCAGGGGCTCTGGATGGTGCGCGTGAGGCGCGCGCTGGCGTCGCGCACCGCGCGCTCGCCACCCTTGCCATGCAGGGGCACTTCGGCCTTGTACAGGTCGGCTCCCAGATCGCCCAGTTCTTCAGCGGCCGCCTGGATGCCGTCATTCACATCCCAGGGCCTTCCATCACGCGGCTTGCGTGAGACCGGTTCGATGATGCTCACCAACCCCGCCTGGCGGCAACGCGCCACAAAGTCCTGCACCATGCGCTGACGCGCCTGGGCGCTTTCATCGGGGCGCCACAGCACCAGCAACTTGAGGGCCACTGCGCCGTCGGCCTTGACCGCCTGCGGATGGACCGCTTCGTCTATGCGCACGTCCGAGACAATTTCCTCGGCGCTGGGAATGAACTCGTCGGCCGCGGCAATCAGCCCGCAGCCCGGTGCCACCGCCTTCTGGTCGACGGCCTGGCGCCAGGCAAACTGCCGGTCGATCAGGACTGCCGACGCCAGCGGCGTGAGCGCGCGTAACGCCGCGAGCTTGAACTCGGTCAGTTGCTGGTCGCTGACCGGCGTGCTCTGCGTCTCGGCAAACATGGCGCGCATCGACTCGCGCTGGTCGATGGCCAGCATGGCGAACGCGCCCGAGGGGCGGGTCAACGCTTTGAATTTGTCAGACGCGGCCACGGGTGTCTCCTGCTTGAATTTAGGGAACCTGAATCAATTCGGTCTTGTGCAGCTTGAGCAGCTTCTTCAGGCCGGCCGGTGGCGGCTTGTCGGTATAGAGCTGGTCGATGTCCTCGACATGTCCCACCATCACCGAGGCGCTACGGCCAAACTTGCTGTGGTCCACCACGAGGATGCTGCGGCGTGATCGCTTGATCATGAGCCGCACGATGGCGGCCTCATGCTCGTAGTAGTCCAGGATGTTGCCCTCGGCGTCGATCCCGCCGGCACTGAAGATGAAGACGTCGGGCCGGTAGCTGGCCACCGCCTCGAGGGTCATGGGACCGGTGGCGCCGAGGTTGCGCGGATCCAAGCGCCCACCCAGCACCACCACATCGAAGCCAGACTGCCGGGCCAGCACCTGGGCCGCCTCGGTGTGGTTGGTAATGACCTTCAACCCACTGCGCACCGTGAGCGCGTTGGCCATGGCGAGCATGGTGGTGCCCAAGGCCAGGAACACCGAGCTCTTGTCGGTCAGGGCGTGGGCCACGGCCTGCGCCAGGCTGGCCTTGGCATCGGCAAACTCGGTGCGGCGAGCGTCATAGTCGGTGTTGATGACGCTCGAGGGAATCGAGGCCCCGCCGTGGTGACGCACCAGACGCCCCTCATCGGCCAGCACGTTCAGGTCGACGCGAATGGTCTGGGGCGTGACCTGGAAGCTGGCGACCAGCGCCTCGATCGGCATGTAGCCGGCCTGCTGGATCAGGGCCAGGATCTTCTCGCGGCGGGCGCGGGGCGA
>JBEEIS010000144.1:0-6700 GCA_041169755.1 Pseudomonadota bacterium
GAAGCGCCGCAGGCGCTTCGGGGGGGTCACAAGATCGGCTGATGCACGGTCACCAGCTTCGTGCCGTCGGGAAACGTGGCTTCGACCTGGATGTCGTGCAGCATCTCGGCGACGCCCTCCATGACGTCATTGCGTGTGAGTACCGTACGGCCCTCGCTCATGAGAGCCGCCACGGACTTGCCATCGCGCGCGCCTTCCATGACGGCCGCCGTGATCAGTGCGATGGCTTCCGGGTAATTGAGCTTGAGGCCGCGCGCGCGCCGACGCTCGGCGAGCAAGGCGGCGGTGAATATCAGCAGCTTGTCTTTTTCTCGGGGCGTGAGGTCCATGAGGCGTCCTAGGGGCTGTCTTATCGGGTTGCAAGCGGCATGCCTGACGCTCGATTTTGCAGGATCGGGCGCCGCCAGTGCCCAAGCCGGTGTGCGAGATGCACGATTCTGGTGCCCGGACGGGCGATGCCCCCAAGTTGGGTGAGGCGGGGCGGCATCGCGCCCAGAGATGGGGCGAGGTAGGGCCCTGGCCGATAATCCGCCGCCATGAATGACACCGCCTCCTCCCTCGATGCCACACCCCCACGCCACGTTGCCTGGCTCGGATATGGGGGCCTCGTGCCCTTTGTGGGGTTGGCGTTGGCCAGCGTGCTCGGTGTGCAGCCCCGGGCGACATCGCTGGCTTTGCTCGCCTATGGCGCGGTGATTCTGAGTTTTGTCGGGGCCCTGCATTGGGCCTTCGCCATGCTGCTGCCGCAATTGGCGCCCGCACGACGTGCCTGGATGTATGCATGGAGCACCGTGCCTGCCCTCATGGCCTGGTGCGCCCTGTTGCTGGAGCCGCGCGTGGGCAGCGTCATTCTGGTGGTGGCGTTTGCCTTCCACTACCTACAGGATCGGCGGTTGTCGGCGCAGGGCCTGCTCCCGGCCTGGTACCTGCCACTGCGTTTGCGCCTGTCGACGGTGGCGATCGTGTGTCTGCTGACCCCAGGGCTCCAGGCCGCTGCGACGGGCGCCATCTGAGGGCTATGCCCCCTGAGGTTGGTCGGGAAATGAACGGCGGGCCCGCTTCTTGCGGAGTCTGCGACGAGGTCAAGGTTTTGCTTTCCTCTCTTGTTCATCCCCTACCTGGAGTTCGCATGCAACGTCGATTCACCCTCAAGGCCCTGTCCGTCGCCGCCGCCCTGGGCGCGCTGGCCAGCGTTTCCGCCGTCCATGCCCAATCGGGCAACACCATCAAGGTCGGCATCCTCCACAGCCTCTCCGGCACCATGGCCATCTCCGAGACCGTCCTGAAGGACACCGCGCTGATGGCGATTGAAGAAATCAACGCCAAGGGCGGCGTTCTGGGTCGCAAGCTCGAGCCCGTCGTGGTCGACCCCGCCTCCAACTGGCCCCTGTTCGCCGAGAAGACCAAGCAGCTGCTGACGCAAGACAAAGTGGCCGCGATGTTCGGCTGCTGGACCAGTGTGTCGCGCAAGTCGGTGCTGCCTGTGGTCGAAGAATTGAACGGCCTGCTGTTCTACCCTGTGCAGTACGAAGGCGAGGAGCTGTCCAAGAACGTGTTCTACACGGGCGCAGCTCCCAACCAGCAGGCGATCCCCGCCGTGGAATACCTGATGTCCAAGGAAGGCGGCGGCGCCAAGCGCTTCGTGCTCCTGGGCACCGACTATGTGTACCCCCGTACCACCAACAAGATCCTGCGCGCCTTCCTCAAATCCAAGGGCGTGAAGGATTCGGATATCGACGAGAAGTACACCCCCTTCGGTCACAGCGACTACCAGACCATCGTCGCCGACATCAAGAAGTTCTCCGCCGGCGGCAAGACGGCTGTGATCTCCACCATCAACGGCGACTCCAACGTGCCGTTCTACAAGGAGCTGGGCAACGCGGGCCTCAAGGCCAAGGACGTGCCGGTGGTGGCTTTCTCGGTGGGTGAAGAAGAACTGCGTGGCGTGGATACCAAGCCGCTGGTGGGCCACCTGGCCGCCTGGAACTACTTCATGTCGGTCAAGAACCCGACCAACGACGAGTTCACCAAGAAGTGGGCCGCCTATGCCAAGGCCAAGAACATCGCGGGCCACAAGGACAAGCCCCTGACCAACGACCCGATGGAAGCCACCTACATCGGTGTGTACATGTGGAAGCAGGCCGTCGAGAAGGCCAAGTCCACCGACGTGGACAAGGTGATCGCCGCCATGGCCGGCCAGACCTTCAAGGCACCTTCGGGCTTCACCGCCAAGATGGACGAGAAGAACCACCACCTGCACAAGCCGGTGTTCATTGGCGAAGTCAAGGCCGATGGCCAGTTCAACATCGTCTGGAAGACGCCGGGTCCGGTGAAGGCCAAGCCCTGGTCGCCCTTCATCCCGGGTAACGACAAGAAGAAGGACGAGCCGGAGGGTAAGAGCAAGGTTTGACGACCTTCCCCCCCGAAGCGGCTTCGCCGCCTCCCCCCCCAAGGGGGGCGGCGCGGCCGCTTGGGGCGGCCCGGCGCGGCGCGCCACTGGCGCGCGTTTTTCTCTCCTGCTCTTTTTCCATGCTTCGAATTCTTGGTTTGCTCTTGGCGCTCTTTTCGGTGCCTGCGTATGCGCTGACAGCGGCGGAGGCTCAGGCCATTGCGATTGGCGAGGCCGATGCGCGGATTGAGGCCCTGAACAAGGCGGTGACCACCGCCGACGACAAGACGGCGGCCTTTTTGCAGGCGCTGGCCGATGACGCGGTGAAGACGGCCGGTGGCAAGGTCTACATCGTGCGTGATGGCAAGGGGACCGATCCGGTGTCGGGATCGCCTGCCGATGTCCCGGCCGATGCCGAAGATGTGGTGAGCAATAACCGCATGCGCGGCGAGATCGATACCGCCCTGGGCGCGATCCGCCTTTTTTCTCCTGATGACACCCTGCGTGCCGCTGCTGTCAAAGCGCTGGCCGCTGAGCCCGATGCCGCACGCCTGCCGCTGATCGAGAAGGCGCTGCAATCGGAAAAGAATCCTGCGATCCAGGCCCAGTTGGCCCTGGCTCGCGCCGCGGTGCTGATCTCCAGCACCGATCCCAAGCTACGCGTCGAAGCGGCACGGGTCCTGGCCAGAAGCGGTCAGGCCGCCACCAAGACGTTGCTCGCTCAAGCCCTGCGCGACGAGCAGGACTCCGCCGCACGGTCCGCGATCGAGATTGCCTTGCGCCAGGTCGAGGGTGCTTTGGCCTGGGGCGATCGCGCGGGTCAGGTGTTCTCCGGTCTGAGCCTGGGGTCCATCCTTTTGCTGGTGGCATTGGGCCTGGCCATCACCTACGGCCTCATGGGCGTGATCAATATGGCCCACGGCGAGCTGATGATGATCGGCGCCTATGCCACCTTCGTGGTGCAAGGCGTGTTCCGTCAGTACCTACCCGGTTCCTTCGACTGGTACCTCGTGGCCGCCGTGCCCGTGGCCTTCGCGGCGTCAGCCCTGATGGGGGCGATCCTCGAGCGCAGCGTGATCCGCTTTCTGTACGGCCGCCCGCTGGAGACGCTGCTCGCCACCTGGGGGATCAGCCTGATGCTGATGCAGTTGGTTCGCACCGTGTTCGGCGCTCAGAACGTGAGTGTCGAGAACCCCAGCTGGATGAGTGGGGGTGTGGCGGTGATGGGGAACCTGCAGCTGCCTTGGAACCGCATCGTGATCATCGGCTTCGCGTTTGCGGTGTTGGCTGGCATGGCCTGGCTGATTGCGCGCACGCGCCTGGGGCTGTTCGTACGCGGCGTCACGCAGAACCGCCCGATTGCATCGTGCATGGGCGTGAACACCGCCCGTGTCGACACCTACGCGTTTGCACTCGGCTCGGGCATCGCTGGCCTGGCGGGTTGCGCCCTGAGCCAGATCGGCAACGTGGGGCCGGATTTGGGTCAGAGCTATATCGTGGACTCGTTCATGGTCGTCGTGCTCGGTGGCGTGGGCCAGCTGGCGGGCACCGTGTACGCCGCCTTGGGCTTGGGCGTGTTGAACAAGTTCCTCGAAGGGTGGGCCGGCGCGGTTCTGGCCAAGATCGCGGTGCTCGTGTTCATCATCGTCTTCATTCAGAAACGACCGCAAGGCCTGTTCGCGATCAAAGGCCGGAGCGCAGAAGCATGACCCCCGAACGCGCTCCCCTCTTGACACGTACGGGCTGGGCAGCCTTCTTGGCTGCTCTGATCGTGGTGTGCGCCGTCGCGCCGATCTTGAACTTGCTGGTGCCTGAGGACAGCATCTTTCACCTGAGCGACTACGCAGTGTCGCTGGTCGGCAAGATCATGTGCTACGCGATCTGCGCCCTGGCCATGGATTTGATCTGGGGCTACACCGGCATCTTGTCGCTGGGCCACGGCCTGTTCTTTGCCCTCGGCGGCTATGCCATGGGCATGTACCTGATGCGCCAGATCGGGCGCGATGGCAACTACAAGAGCGATCTGCCGGACTTCATGGTGTTTCTGGACTGGAAAGAGCTGCCCTGGCACTGGACGTTCAGCGACAGCTTCCTGGCCACCTTGTTCTTGGTGGTGGCAGTGCCAGGGCTGGTGGCTTTCGTGTTCGGTTACTTCGCCTTCCGCTCCCGGATCAAGGGCGTGTACTTCTCGATCATCACGCAGGCCATGACCTTTGCGGCCATGCTGCTGTTTTTCCGCAATGAAACCGGCTTTGGGGGCAACAACGGCTTCACCGATTTCAAGCGCATCCTGGGCATGCCCCTGGCGACGCCGAGCATGCGCATGACGCTGTTTGTACTGACGGGGGTGACGTTGCTGGGGTTCTTCCTGTTCGCCCGCTGGCTGGTCAACGCCAAATTCGGCCGGGTGCTGCAGGCGATCCGCGACGCCGAGTCGCGCGTGATGTTCTCGGGCTATTCGCCGATTGGCTACAAACTCACCATCTGGGTGATCTCCGCCATGATGTGCGGCGTGGCGGGGGCCTTGTATGTGCCCCAGGTGGGCATCATCAACCCCGGCGAGATGAGCCCGGCCAACTCCATCGAGATCGCGATCTGGGCCGCGGTGGGCGGACGCGCCAGCCTGATCGGCCCCATCGTGGGCGCCTTCTTGGTCAATGGCGCCAAGAGCTGGCTGACGGTGGTGGCCCCCGAGTTCTGGTTGTATGTGCTGGGAGCGCTCTTCATCGCCGTCACGCTGTTTCTGCCGCACGGCATCGTCGGCTGGCTGCGCAAGATCGGAGGCAAGGCATGACCCCCGATCTGATGGAACAAGGCGCGCGTCGTATCGAAGCACGCCAGGAAAAAGACGCGCAAGCGGGCAGCTCGGGCGGGCGAAGTGCCGCCTTTTCGCGCCTGGCCACACCGGGCGAAGTGGATGTGACGCACGGCCGCATCCTGTACCTGGAAGATGTGAGCGTGAGCTTTGACGGCTTCAAGGCGATCAACCAGCTGTCGCTGGACATCGCGCCCGGCGAGCTGCGTTGCATCATCGGGCCCAACGGCGCGGGCAAGACCACGATGATGGACATCATCACCGGCAAGACCCGGCCCGATTCGGGCACCGTGTTCTTTGGCAGCACGATCGACCTGCTTCGCTACACCGAACCCCAGATTGCGCAAATGGGCATCGGCCGCAAATTCCAGAAGCCTACGGTGTTCGAGCAACTGACCGTCTTTCAAAACCTGGAGCTGGCCCTCAAGACCAACAAGGGCGTCCAGGCCTCGATGTTTTTCCGCCTGGACTCGACCCAGGGCGATCGCCTGGCCGAGGTGCTGGACACCATCCATCTGGCCGACAGCGTGCATCGCCTGGCCGGCAACCTGAGTCATGGCCAGAAACAGTGGCTGGAGATCGGCATGCTGCTGATGCAAGACCCCAAGCTGTTGCTGCTGGACGAGCCGGTGGCGGGCATGACCGACGAAGAGACCGAGCGCACCGCGCAATTGTTCCTGTCGCTCAAGGGCAAGCATTCGCTGATGGTGGTGGAACACGACATGAGCTTTATCCGCACCATCTCCGAGATCGTGACCGTGCTGTGTGATGGCGCGGTACTGGCCCAGGGCACGCTGGACCAGGTGCAAAACGACGAGCGCGTGATCGAGGTCTACCTGGGACGATGACCGCCATGCTCTCTGTCAAGAATATTCACCAGTACTACGGCGGCTCGCACATCCTGCGCGATGTGAGTCTGGACGTGGCACCCGGTCAGGTCACCGTTCTCTTGGGCCGCAACGGCGTGGGCAAGACCACGCTGCTCAAATCTCTGATGGGACTGGTTCCGATCAAGTCGGGCGCGATTGAATTTAACGGCCAGGCGATCACCGGCGCCACGCCTTACCAGCGCGCGCGCGCCGGCATCGGCTTCGTACCGCAGGGGCGCGAGATCTTTGCGCGGCTCACGGTCGAAGACAACCTGCGCATGGGGCTGGCCTACAAGCCGGCGTCGACGCCGATCCCACCGCAGCTCTTTGAACTTTTCCCCGTCTTGAAGCAGATGCTGAATCGACGCGGGGGCGATCTGTCGGGCGGGCAACAGCAGCAGCTGGCCATTGCGCGCGCGCTGGCGGCGCAACCCAAACTGATCATCCTGGACGAACCCACCGAGGGTATCCAGCCGTCCATCATCAAGGACATCGGGCGGGTGATTCGCATGCTGGCGACCGAGGGCCTGAACGGCCAGCGCGTCGCGGTGCTGCTGGTGGAGCAGTACTACGACTTCGCCGAGGAACTGGCTGATCACTACCTGGTGATGGAACGTGGCGAAGTGA
>JBEEIS010000145.1:0-14742 GCA_041169755.1 Pseudomonadota bacterium
CGCACCAGCGAGCACCGCCTCGCCATGCTGCGCAACATGATGAACTCGCTGCTCGAGCACGAAGTCATCAAGACCACCGTCCCCAAGGCCAAGGAATTGCGCCGTGTGGTCGAGCCCATGATCACCCTGGCCAAGGAGCCCACGGTCGCCAACCGCCGCCTGGCCTTCGATCGTCTGCGTAACCGTGACATCGTGACCAAGCTGTTCAACGAACTCGGCCCGCGCTTCAAGGCGCGTCCGGGCGGCTACACCCGCATCCTGAAGATGGGTTTCCGCGTCGGCGACAACGCGCCGATGGCACTCGTCGAGCTGGTGGATCGTCCCGCTGCTGCTGCCGATGCGGCACCTGCGAGCGAGTGATCGCGCGCACTTGATGCTATACTCTGACCTCTGACGCGCGATGGAGCAGCCTGGTAGCTCGTTGGGCTCATAACCCAAAGGTCGCAAGTTCAAATCTTGCTCGCGCAACCAAATCACAGCCAAGGTCTTCACGGCCGGCGCTGAGCAAAACGCCCACTTTCCAGTGGGCGTTTTTGTTTCTGGCGCGAGCGATCAGCTCAGTGCGGTTGGGCGCCAGCCCCGGCCTCTGACGCAGCAGATACACGAGGCTGTTGCGTCGCTCCTGCGTGCGACTGGATCTCGATGCGTTGGCTGCGCTCCTGCTGCGCCTCCTTGGGCACATGGATGGTGAGCACGCCGTTGTCGAAATCCGCATGCACGCGCGCAGGATCTGGCGTGTACGGCAGTTGCAGGCTGCGCTGAAAGCGCCCGTAGCTGCGCTCCATGAGGTAGTAGTCCTCCTTCTTGTCCTCGGCTTCGTTGGATTTCTCGCCGCGGATCGTGAGCGTATTGCCCTCTAGTCGCAACTCGACCGCCTCCGGTTTGACGCCGGGCAGGTCGGCGCACACGCACAGCTCCTGATCGTTCTCTCGAACATCGAGCCGGGGCACGGACAGGGACGGGCCCGCTGCCAGCGGGCTGCTGCCGCCGAAGAAATCTTCGACCAAGCGGGCCATTTCGCGCTGGAGGTCAGAAAGCGGTTCGATCCCGGTGACGGACCGAGCCTGCGAACGCAGAGAGGGGAGGAAGCGGGACATCACACGGCTCCTTCAAGATGAGGGTGGAGACAAGAGACCCCGATGATGTGAGCCGCGTGAAGCGCGGGATGTGGGCCGGCAGGCGGGGCGGCTGTCGGACGGGCGATCAACCCGCGCCGACTCAGTCGCTTGCGGATGCGTGCCTGGAAATGGCCGTGGCCTCACCCATGAGGCCACGCGGCCGCCACAGCAGCATCAGCGCGATCAGCACCCCGATCAGTACCACTTGCAAGGCCGCGGCGCGCGCCTGTTCAGCCTGGGGCACGACCCCGCGCAGCAGGCCGCCCGATACCGCCCAGAAGCCCCACACCACATAGGCGCCCAGGATGGCGCCGCGGTTGTTGCCCGAGCCGCCGACGATCAGCATGGCCCACATCTGGAACGTGAGAATGGGCAGGAAGTCCTCCGGCGCCACGAAGCCGACGAAGTGCGCATACAGCGCACCGCCCAGCCCCATCAGCATGCTGCCGATCACGAAGGACTGAAGGCGGTAGGCGAAGGCCTGCTTGCCCAAGGAGGCGGTCGCGTCCTCGTCTTCGCGGATCGCGCGCAGCACGCGGCCCCAGGGACTGCGAACCAGGCGCTCCAGGCCCAGGTAGGCCAGCGCCAGCAAGGCCAGGACCAGCGCCAGGTAGGCCAGCGTCCAGTTCACACCGGTGCCGAACCAGCCTTGCATTGGCTTGGGGATGAACTGCACGCCAAACGGTCCGCCGGTGAGCCACTGCGCGTTGAGCGCCACCAGTTGAACCGTGACTGCGATGCCGAAGGTGGTGATCGCCAGGTAGTCGTGTCGCAGGCGCAGCGTGGCCAGGCCGACCAAGAGGCCCGCGATGCCACTGGCGACCATCGCGCCGAGCCAGCCCAGGACCACCGGCCAATCCAGGCCGCCCACGCGCCCGGCGGTCTCGGGTGTGGTGAGCAGCGCTGAGGTGTAGGCGCCTATGGCGACAAAGCCCGCCACGCCCACGTTGAACAAGCCCGTGTAGCCCCATTGCAGGTTCAGCCCCAGCACGATCACCGCGAAGACGGTGGCGAACACCAGGAAGAAGCTGCCGTAGGAAACGAAGTCGATGAAGCCGGGCATGGTCGGAGGCGGGCTAGGTCTTCTCGGGAAACAGACCCGTGGGCCGCACCAGCAGGATCAGGATCAGAACGATGAAAGAGGCGGCCGCGCGGTACTCCGCACCGACCCACATCACGGCAGCACTCTCGGCCAGGCCCACGATCAGGCCGCCGAGCACCGCGCCCCAGACCGAACCGATGCCGCCCAATATGGCGGCGGCAAAGAGGGGCAGCAGCAGGTCCTGGCCCAGGGTGGGGCGCAGTTGCACCGTGAGACCTGCGAGCACGCCAGCCACCGCCGCCAGCACGCCGCCCAGCACCCAGGTGGCGCGCAGCACACGCTCGGGATCGATGCCGCACACGCGCACCAGCTGCGGATTGAGCGAGGTCGCGCGCATCGCGCGGCCCAGGGTGCTGCGCGAGAGGAACAGGTGCACCGCCATGACGGTGGCCAGCGTGAGAACCAGCACAAAGATCTGGTCGGGCGTGATGCGCAGGCCGCCATGGAACGACCGGGGCAGCAGCGGAATCGCCATCTGCAGCGCGTCGGAGTAGTACTGCGGGATACCGCCGTAGATAAAGAACAGGATGTTGCGCAGGGCCAGCGCCGCGCCAAAGCTGGCGATCACCAGCGTGATCGCGCCTTGCGCGCGCAGGCGCTTGAACAAAAGCCCATCGACCGCCAGCGCCAGGCTCACAGTGCCCACGATGGCGACGCCCAGCCCCAGCACCAGGGGCCAGCCGAACGACAACGGTCCGAAGGGGCCGTTGCCCACCAGGGTCTGGAACCAACCCACCGCCGACAGCGCGAGGTAGGCGCCCCAGGCCAGCATCTCGCCGTGGCCGAAATTGGAAAAGCGCAGGATGGAAAACGTGAGCGTCAGGCCGATCGCGCCCAGCGACACGATGGAGCCCACCACCAGGCCATCGGCCAGCATCTGCAGCATCATGGTTGCGCCTCCACATGCCGGCCCAGATACAACTGCGCGATGCGCTCGTCGCGCACGAGTTCGCGCGCGGGCGCCACCACTTTCTCGCAGCCCTCGACCAGCACCGCGGCACGGTCGGCGATGGCCAGGGCCGCCTTCACGTTCTGTTCGACCAGAACGACGGTGATGCCCTCGGCGGCGATGCCACGCAGCACCTGGAATACCTCGGCCACCAGGCGCGGCGAGAGGCCCGCCGAGGGCTCGTCGAGCATCAGCACGCGGGGCAGGTTGATCAGGGCGCGGGCGATGGCCAGCATCTGGCGCTGCCCGCCCGAGAGACGGCCCGCGAGCAGCTTGCGCTGGCGGGCCAGGTCGGGAAACTGCGTGTACAGGTGGTCCAGACGCGCGCGCGGCGCGCGTTGCAGGGCCGCCGCGAGCTCCAGGTTCTCGGCGACGCTGAGGTTGGTGAAGACGTTCTCGGTCTGGGGGACGAAGCCCAGGCCCAGGCCGGCCATCGCATGTGCGGGTTCGCGCGTGATGTCGCGGCCGGCGAGCAGCACACGGCCCTCGGTGACTGGCACCAGGCCGGCCACCGCCTTCACCAGCGTGGACTTGCCCGCGCCGTTGGGGCCGAGGATGGCGACGATCTCGCGATCGTGCACGTCCAGGCTGGCACCGCGCACGATGGACAGGCCCGGCTCATAGCCGGCCCACAGCCCTTGGATCTGCAGCACGGGTGCTGGCAGGCTGCTGTTCACGCAGTCTCCTCGGGCACCGGCGCGCCCCCCAGATAGGCCTCGACCACGCGCGGGTCCTGCAGGACCTGCGCCGCGCGGCCCGAGGCGAGCAGCTGGCCCTGTGCCATCACCAGCACCGGGTCGCACAGCGAGGCGATGAGGTCCATGTTGTGCTCGATGATCAGGAAATTCACGCCCTGGCGATGCAGCGTGGCGATGCGGTCCACGATGGTGTCCAGCAGCGCCGGGTTGACGCCCGCACCGGGTTCGTCCAGCAGCACGAGCTTGGGGTCGGACACCATCGCGCGCGCCAGCTCCAGCAGCTTGCGCTGGCCACCCGAGAGCACGCGCGCAGGTTCCTGCGCCAGGCGCGCCAGGCCGACGAAGTCCAGCCAGTGCATGGCGCGTTCGCGCACCTGGGCCTCCTCGCGCGCCACGCGTGCAGGCGAGAGCCAGTTGCGCCAGAAGGATTCGCCCGCCTGGCCCTTGGGCGCGAGCATCACGTTTTCCAGCACCGACATCGCGGCGAAGGGTCTGGGAATCTGGAAGGTACGGGCCAGGCCCGCATGAAAGACCTGGTCGGGGCGCAGGCCGCTGATCACGCGCCCATCGAGGGTGATGCGCCCGCCATCGGGCCGGTAGGCGCCCGCGATCAGGTTGAACAAGGTGGTCTTGCCCGCGCCGTTGGGGCCGATCAGGCCCGTGATGCGTCCGGGCTCCAGCGTGAAGGAGACACCGTCCACGGCGCGGTGGCCGCCGAACGCTTTGACAACATCGTCCAAAATCAGCATCGCGACGATTCTTACCGAAAATCAGGAGCATCCATGGTCGATGACGGATTCGAGCTTTACGACCTGCGCGTGGAGGTGGTCGCGCCGCCGGGCGCACGCATTTATTGCAACGCCAAGCCGGGTGACTCTTTCGAGGTGCACGGCGAGATGCTGCACTTTCCGGCGGGCCAAGGGTTTTCCCTTTATTCGCTGGCGGCCCTGCTGCCGCTCTTGCCCGCCAAGCAGCGCGTGACCGACCCGAACGACTGGATGTCCACCGACGCCGAAGTCGCCTGCCCCGATCCGAACTGCCCCACCCGCTTTCGCATCACCCGCACCGGCAAGCGGCGCTTTCGCCACGCCGACACCACCGCCGTGCCTTTGAAGGACAACGCATGAAACCCGAACGCACCGTGCTGGCCCCCGGCTACGAGATCCCCCGCCTGATCCGCGGCGGCTGGCAGCTGGCCGGAGACCATGGCGAGGTCGATCCCGAGCGCGCCGTGAACGACATGGCGGCCTTCGTGCAGGCCGGGGTCGACGCCTTCGACTGCGCCGACATCTATACCGGTGTGGAAGACATCATCGGCCGCTATCGCGAGCGCGATCCCTCGCTGCGCGTGCACACCAAATTCGTCCCCGACCTGGCCGACCTGGCGAACGTGGATGAATCCTATGTGCGACGCATCAACGCCCGCTCGCGCCAACGCCTGCGCACGCCGGCGCTGGACCTGGTGCAGTTTCACTGGTGGGACTACGAGGTGCCCGGCATGCTGCAGGTGGCCCGCCACCTGGCGACGCTGCACCAGGAAGGCCTGATTCGCCATCTGGGCGGCACCAACTTCGACTCGGTGCGCACCGAGCAGATGCTCGACGCGGGCGTACCCCTGGTCAGCATGCAGGTGCAGTATTCGCTGCTCGATCGCCGACCCGCGGGCGCGCTGTCCGCGTTGTGCGCGCGCAGCCCGGTGCGCCTGCTTTGCTATGGCACGCTGGCCGGGGGCCTGCTGACCGAGGCGTGGCTGGACGCGCCCGAGCCCGACGCGCTGACCAACCGCTCCCACATCAAATACAAGCTGGTGATCGATGACTTCGGGGGCTGGAAGGCCTTCCAGGAACTGCTGCATCTGCTGCAGTCCATCGGTCGCAAGCATGGCGTGGGCATTCCCGCGGTGGCTACGCGTTGGGTGCTCGATCAGCCGCATGTGGCGGCGGCCATCGTCGGTGCGCGCTATGCGGCGCACCTGCCTGGCCACCTGCAGGTCTTCGACTTCGCGCTCGATGCCGACGACCGTGCGGCCATCGAAAAGCTTATGTCAGAATGCCCCGGTCCCCAGGGAGACACCTATGCGCTGGAGCGCGATCGCAGCGGTCGGCACGGGCGCATCATGAAATACAACCTGAACAAGATCGAATGATCCCCATGAGGAGTTTGCGCATGAAGACGTCGGTTCTCGCCCCCTTGGCCGCCTTGGCGGTGTCCCTGTTCTCCGGTGTTTCGGCCTATGCCCAGGCGCCCGCCTGCAAGCACACCGTCGGCATGGTGGTCTCGCTCACCGGCCCCGCTGGCCGTTTCGGCCAGGCCGCCTCCAAGTCGGTGGAGATGGCCTTTCGCGACCTGAACGCCGCGGCGGGCAGCGCCGGCATCGCGGGCTGCCAGTTGGCCGTTGAAGTGCGCGACGCGCAAAGCCAGGGCACGGTGGCCGTGGACCAGGCCCGCCAGCTGGTGGACCTGCGCAAGACGCCGGCCCTCATTGGCGGCATCATCTCCTCGGTCTCGATTCCCATCGTGACCTCGGTCACCGCGCCGGCCGGCGTGGTGCAGATCTCGCCGGCTTCGTCCTCGCCCACGCTCACGCGCATGGCCGCCGAGGGGCAGACCAAGGGCTGGTTCTTCCGCACCATCACCTCCGACGCGCTGCAAGGCACGGCCGCTGCCAAGTACGCGCTGGACCAGGGGCTGCGTAATCTGGCCATCATCCATGTGAACAACGACTTCGGCGTCAACATGCTCGCCGAGTTCCGTCGCACCTACGAAGCCCTGGGCGGCAAGATCTCCAGCGTCACCCCGTACAACCAGAGCCAGGCCTCTTACGCGCCTGAAGTCACGCGCGCCTTGCAGGGCGACCCCCCGGCGCTGTACCTGATTGGCTACCCGGGCGATGGGACCACCATCTTGCGCACCTGGATCCAGCAGGGCGGCCCGCAGCGTTTCCTGCTCAATGACGGCATGAACTCCGCCGACCTGATCAAGGGCGTGGGACCGCAGTTCATGAACAACGCCTTGGGTACCTCCTCGGGCACCACGCGCACGCCCAGCACCGAGTACTTTGCGGGCAACTATGCAGCCATGAGCGGCGGCTTCGATGCCAACGCGCCTGCCGCCGACCGCGCGTTTGATGCGGCGGCCATCATGGGCCTGGCCATCGCCAAGGCGGGCAAGTTCGAGTCCGCCGCCATCCGCGACGCGATCCGCGAAGTCACCAAGCCTGGCGGTGAGGTGGTGCATGCTGGCCCGCAGGGCTTTGCCCGCGCGCTGCAGCTGATTCGCGAGCGCAAGGCGGTGCGTTATGTGGGCGTGATCGGCGCGGTCGATTTCGACCGCAATGGCGACATCACCGGTCCTTTCCGGCTCTGGCGCATTCAGAACGGCGAAGTCACCACCACCGGCCAGATGTCCGCCGAGGACGTGCAGGCCCTGCAGGCCCGCCTCCCGCGCTGATCGCGCGGTGACCCGGTCGCCCGCTGCCCCCGCCCTGCAGACCACCGAGCTGGCTGCGGGGCTGGTCATCCCCCGTGTCGTCACCGGCCTGTGGCAGGTGGCCGACATGGAGCGCGATGGCCCACCACTTGACCCGGTGCGTGCCGCCCAAGCCATGGGCGAGTACGTTGCCGATGGCTTTGACGCCTTCGACATGGCCGACCACTACGGGTCGGCCGAGGTCATCACCGGCGAAGCCCGGGCGCAGGGTCACGCCCTGCGTGCCTTCACCAAGTGGTGCCCTGAGCCCGGACCGATGACCCCTGAGGTGGTGCGCGCCGCGGTGCAGCGGGCGCGTGACCGCATGCGCACCCCCGTCATCGACCTGATGCAGTTTCACTGGTGGCACTTCGACCACCCGCAGTACCTCGATGCGATGCGCGAGCTGCAGGCGCTGCAGCATGAGGGCTGGATCCGCCACCTGGGGCTGACCAACTTCGATAGCGCGCACCTGCGCGTGCTCCTGGCCGAGGGGCTGCCGGTGGCGACCAATCAGGTGTGCTGTTCGCTGCTGGATCGGCGTGCGCTGGGTGAGATGTCTGCGCTGTGTCTGCGCCATGGCGTGCGTTTGCTTTGCTATGGCTCGCTCGGCGGCGGCTTTCTGTCCGAGCGCTGGCTGGACGCGCCCGAGCCCGACACGGTGGGCGACTGGAGCAAGATGAAGTACCGCCGCTTCATCGACGCCGTCGGGGGCTGGCAGGCCCTGCAAGGCGTGCTGCGTGCCGCCCACCGGATTGCGCAGCGCCATGGCGTATCGATTGCCAACGTCGCTACGCGCTGGGTGCTGGACCAGCCCGCAGTGGCGGCGGTCATCGTGGGCGCGCGTCTGGGCGAGTCGCAGCATCGGGCCGACAACGCGCGCATCTTCTCCTTCGCGCTGGACGATGCCGACCACGCCTTGCTGGATGAGGCCTTTGCGGCCACGCGGGAGATTCCTGGCGACTGCGGCGACGAGTACCGGCGTCCGCCTTTCCTCACCGCCTCGGGCGATCTGAGCCATCACCTGGCCAACCTTCCCCAGGTCTGGCCCGCACGTGCCGTGCCCGGGCGTACGAACCGCTGGCGCGTGGACAGCGGCAGCGTGTGGGAGCCGTTGGCCGGTTATGCGCGGGCGGTCCGTGAGGGCAACCGCATCCTGGTGTCGGGCACCACCGCCACCCACGGCAGCGACCGCGTCATCGCCCCAGACGATGCGGGCGCACAGGCCACGTATGTCCTGGACAAGATCTCGGCAAGCCTGCGCGCGCTAGGCGGCACGCTGGACGACGTGGTGCGCACCCGCGTGTACCTGGCCGACGTGAACGACTGGGAGCCAGTCTCGCGCGCACATGGCCGCTTTTTCGGCGAGGTGCGGCCAGCCAACACGCTGCTGCAAGTGGGCGCGTTGGTGGGCAGCGGCTACCGCGTCGAGATCGAGGCCGAGGCGGTGCTGCCCGAGGGCGCACCACCGCCCATGCGGGATCACCTCATTGACACCTCAATATATGAAAAGTAATGTTTCCGGAGCGACTTGAGGCCCACCCTCGGAGCCGGATCGCACGGAGACATACCCAACATGAAGATCGCAGTCCTGGGGGGCGGGCACGGCTGCTATGCCGCCGCCGCCGACCTCTCCCTGGCCGGCCATGAAGTGCGTCTGTGGCGGCGCGACGCGCAGGCGCTCGCGCCGGTGGTTCAGTCTGGCAGCGTGGTGCTCAAGGACGCAGAGGGCGCTCGCGAGGTGCCTGTTGCCCTGGCCACGCCCGATATCGCTCAGGCCGTGCGCGGTGCGCGGCTCATTGTCATTCCCTCGCCCGCCATCGCCCAGCACGATATCGCCACTCTGCTGGCGCCGCACCTGACCGACGGGCAGGTGGTCTTTCTGCCGCCCGGCACCTTTGGCAGCTTCGTGATGGCGCGCCAGGTGCGTGCCACCGGCAACCGCGCCCAGGTGCTCTGGGCCGAGACCGGCACCTTGCCCTGGCTGGCGCGCAAGCATGGTGACCGCGAGGTCAACGTCACCATCCGCGCGGTGCGTCTGCCCACGGGTGTGTACCCAACGCGGCGTGCTGACGAGGCGCTGGCCGTGATCCGCGAGGCTTTCCCCAGCGTGCATGGCTGCGGCGACGCGCTCTCGGGCGCCCTCATGAACGCGGGTCCGATCATCCATCCGCCGCTGGTGGTGATGAATGCCGCGCCGCTGCAGCACTTCGAGCGCTGGGACATCCACAACGAGGGGACGCAGCCCTCGGTGCGGGCCGTGACGGACCGACTGGACGCCGAGCGCATGGCGGTGCGAGAGGCCCTGGGCTATGGCGCGCCGCACTACCCGCTGGCCGACCACTACACCACCGACCGCTGGATGTACGGCGACGCACACAAGCGCCTGGTCAAGTCCGGCGACTGGCGTGAATTCATCGACCTGCACCAGCACCGTTATGTGACCGAGGACATCGAGATGGGCCTGGCCTTTCTGGCGTCCGTCGCGCGCTGGGCGGGCGTGGACGCGCCCGTCACCCAGGGCTTGCTGGCGATTGCCGGCGGTTGGCAGGGTCGTGACCTGCGCGCCGGTGTCCGCACGCTGGAAGGTCTCGGGCTTGCCCAGCTCGATCGAGCCGGCTTGCAGCGTCTGTTGCACGAAGGGGAATAGGCGATGGCCCGTTTCGCCGCCGCAGGCGCTGGTCGCATGGGCCGGGGGATCGCGATCGCGTTCGCCTGGGCTGGCCACCGCATTGCCCTGATCGACTTGCGCCAGCGCACCCCGCAAGCGGCAGCGCGCCTGAAGCAGGAGGCATTCGCCGAAATCCGTGCCAGCCTGGACGCGCTGGCGCAACTGGGCGCGCTGGCGCCCGATGCGATCGAGACCCTGATGCGGCGTATCGACTGGGTGGACGGCGAGGGCGTGGCCCCTGCGCTGGCTCAGGCCGAACTCGTGTTTGAGGGCGTCCCCGAAACCCTGCAGGCCAAGCGCGAAGCCTTCGCGCTGCTCTCGCAGCACTGCCGGCCCGATGCGGTGATCACCTCCACCACCAGCAGCATTCTGGTGACCGATATCGCGCCCCTGGTGTCGCACCCCGAGCGCTTCCTGAACATGCATTGGCTGAATCCGGCCTACCTCATTCCGGTGGTCGAAATCAGCACCCATCCCGGCACATCGGCGCAGGTGGTGGCGCGCACCCGCGCCTTCATGCAGTCCATCGGCAAGCTGCCGGTGGTGTGCGGTGTGGCACCCGGCTTCATCGTGCCGCGCCTGCAAGCCCTGGTGATGAACGAGGCCGCGCGCATGGTGGAGGAGGGTGTGGCCTCGGCCGAGGACATCGACATCGCTACGCGCTATGGCATGGGCCTGCGCTTCGCAGCCATCGGGGTGGTGGAGTTCATCGACTTCGGCGGCGTGGACATCCTGCACCACGCCAGCCGCGAGATGGCGGGCTCCATCAATCCCGACCGCTATGCCGAGCCCGCCATCGTGGCGCGCATGATGGAGCAGGGTCACCTGGGCTTGAAGACCGGCAGCGGGTTCTACGACTACGCAGGCCGTGACGCGGGGACCTACCGGCGTGACGTGCTGTCTCGTACGCTGGGCATGCTGCAGCACGCCGGGCTGTGGCGCCCCGCCGCTTCAGACGACGTGGACCCTTCCACACCATGAGCCACGCGGTGCGACGTCACTTTCTCGATCTGCCGCACGGGCAGGTGCATTACGCCGCGTGCGGCGATCCGGCAGCACCCCCGGTGCTGCTGCTGCACCAGACGCCGCGCAGCTGGTTGGAGTACGCGCAGGTGCTGCCGATTCTGGGTCAGCGCTATCGCGCCATCGCCATGGACACCGTGGGTTTTGGCGACTCCTCGCCGCTGCCGGGGTCAGCCTCGATCGAGCGCTGGGCCGAGGCAGCAGTCGGCCTGCTCGATGCCCTGGGTCTGGACCGCGTGCACCTGGTGGGCCACCACACCGGTGGCGTGATTGCGGTGGAACTGGGGGCGGTACATGGCGCGCGGGTGCGCTCGCTGGTGCTCTCCTCCACGCCCTACACGAACGAACCTTTTCGCGTGGCGCGTGCGCAGCGCCCGCCCATCGATGCGGTGGACTTCAGCCCCGATGGCGACCACCTCACCGCCTTGTGGCGCAAACGCCAGGGCTTCTATCCCCCGGGCCGCCCCGAGCTGCTGCAGGCCTTCGTGCTGGACGCACTCAAGGTGCAGGGCGATGTGGAAGGCGGTCACCGGGCGGTGGCGCGCTATGCGATGGAGACCCGCGTGCCCCGGCTGCATCAACCCACGCTCATCGTGCATGCACCCGACGATCCTTTCGCCTCGCCGCACACGGCCGAATGGCGGCATCTGCTGCCCCACGCCCGGGTTGCTCTAGTGCCAGGTGGCATGGTGCCCCTGCCCGACCAGCTGCCGCAGGCCTTCGCGCAAGCCGTGATCGATTTCCTGGAGGGCGTTCCATGAAGGCCTTGCGTGTGCACGCCTGGGGCCAGGCGCCGAGGCTGGAGGACGTCCCCGAGCCGCCGCCCCCCCGGCCCGGACATTCGCTGGTGCGCATGCACGCGGCCAGCATCGGCCACATCGACCACACCATCTGGGGCGGTCGCTTCGATCTGCATCCCCCCTTGCCCTATGTGCCTGGCACCGAGGCGGCGGGCGTGGTGCTCGCGGGGGACCGCTTCGCGCCCGGCACTCGCGTCTGGCTGCGTGGCACGGGCCTGGGCACGCGCCGCGATGGCGCCTGGCGCGAGGTGATCGACACGCCCGACGAGGCCATGGGCGAGCTGCCCGCCGACGTGCCGTTCGCTTTGGGCGCGTCCTTCTTCTCGCCCTGTACTGCGGCCTGGTGCGCGATCCACGACCTGGGTCAGTGGCTGCCAGGCGAACGCATCCTGGTCACCGGGGCGAGTGGCGCAGTCGGCACCATCGTGCTGCAGCTGGCGCGCGAGCGGGGTGCGCAGGTCGTGGCCCTGGCCGCACCCGGCAGCGCGCCACCGCCGGCAGGCGTTCAGGCCCTGGCACTCGGGGACCTGCGGCCCGAGGCCGACCTGCTGGTGGACTGCGTCGGCGGTGAGGTCCTGCCGCAGGCCCTGCGCGGCGTGAAGCCAGGCGGGCGCGCGGTGCTCGTGGGCTATACCGCAGGCACCCACCCGCCCCTGAGCCTGCCCCATCTGATGCTGGGCGATGTGGCCCTGCTGCCCCTGAACATGATGCGGCGCGAGGCCGCAGCGCGCGCATTGGCGCCGCAGCTGCTTGCGCGCTTGGCCGACGGGCGCCTGCACCTGGCGGTGGAAACCTTTGCGCTGGAAGACGGGGCGCGCCTGTTGCCGCAGCTGTCCTCACGCCGCGGGCGCGGCAGGCCGGTGCTGACTCGCGACTGATTTCAGGATTGCCGGCGCGCTTTACTCGCAGTCGTGATCGAGACCGGCCAGTGACATGCCACCGGGCGGCTCGTGCATCGCGATGATCTGGCGCAGCGAGGCCTTGATCTCCGTCGCATGCTGGCGCCCCAGAGGCTGCAGCATGCGCGCCTCGTGCTCGCGCGCCTGATCAATCAATTCGGCGACCAGACGCGTGCCCTTGGGGGTGATGGACACCAGCGTGATGCGCCGATCGCTCTTGTGCGCGATGCGCCGCACCTCGCCGCGCGCCTCTTGGCGATCGAGCACCCGCGTCACCGTGGGCTGCTTCATCACCACGAACTGCGCCAGCCGACCGATCGGCACCGGCCCGCTGCCCGCCAGCGAGGCCAGGATTCGCCACTCCGACACAGTAAAGCCGCGGCTGCGGACGATCTCATGGAACTCGTGCGCCATCAGCGCGTGGGCCTGGGCCATCAGCGCAGGCAGGTAGTCCTCGATGAAGGGCATCGAAGGCTCACGCACGGGGGGCTTCTTGCCGGTGCTCATGGCGTCATTGTGCGGTGCGCCGACTCAGGGGAAACCCCGGATAAACCAACCCATGACTTTTCATATGTTTTGGATTAAATTCCCCCAAAGCCCATGCGCAAGCAATCGTGCGATGCAGTGGGGCGAGGAGCAGGCGGCATGGCCGAGCGTTCATTCTCCGAGGAAGTCAAGAAGCTGCGGCTCGGTCGCGGTGAGGTCTTTCGTGGGGAGGGCATCCTCGCGGTCACCAAGGCCTTGCTGGAGTCCGGCGTCTCGTACGTCGCCGGCTACCAGGGCGCGCCGATCTCTCACTTGATGGACGTCTTGGCCGACGCTCAGGACATCCTGGCCGAACACGGCATCCGCTTCGAGAACAGCGCCAGCGAGGCCACCGCCGCCGCCACCCTGGCCGCTTCCGTCAATTACCCCTTGCGCGGCGCCGTCACCTTCAAGGCCACGGTGGGCACCAACGTGGCCTCCGACGCCCTGGCCAACCTGGCCTCGGGCGGCGTGACCGGCGGCGCGTTGATCGTGGTGGGCGAGGACTACGGTGAGGGCTCCTCCATCATGCAGGAGCGCAGCCACGCCTTCGCGATGAAGTCGCAGATCTGGCTGCTCGATCCGCGCCCCAACCTACCCTCCATCGTGGCCGCCGTGAAGCACGGTTTCGCACTCTCGGAAGCAAGCCACACCCCGGTGATGTTGCAGCTACGCATTCGGGCCTGCCATGTGCATGGCGAGTTCGTGGCCGAGGACAATCGCCGCCCTGATTTCACTCTGGCCGACGCCCTGGCCAAGCCGCAGCGCGACGTGGACCGCATCGTGCTGCCGCCCGCCAGCTTCCTGCACGAGCAGGAGAAGGTCAAGGCGCGCTGGCCCGCCGCGGTGAAGTACATCGAAGACCACGGCCTGAACGAGTTCCTCTCGGAAGACGCGGACAACATCGGCATCATCGTGCAGGGCGG
Organism: Pseudomonadota bacterium; assembly: GCA_041169755.1. Lineage (GTDB taxonomy): Bacteria > Pseudomonadota > Gammaproteobacteria > Burkholderiales > Burkholderiaceae_C > Ramlibacter. The sequence continues at coordinate 14,180 of JBEEIS010000145.1, forward strand.
CGGCGCCAACACGCTGCTGCGGGTGCTCGAGCGCCTGGACCTGGCCGACGTGTACGGCCGCACCCGCATTCCCGTCTATGTGATGAACGTGGCCTACCCGGTGATCGACAGCGAGGTGCTGCGCTTTTGCCGGGGCAAGCGCGCGGTACTGCTGGTCGAGGAGGGTCAGCCCAATTTCGTCGAGCAGAATGTGGCTATGCTGCTGCGCCAGCACGGTGTGGACGCCGCCCTGCACGGCAAGGACCTGCTGCCGGTGGCGGGCGAGTACACCGCCGCCGCAGTGATGAAGGGCGTGCGTGGCTTCCTGGAGCAGTACGGGCGCCTGGCCCCGGTGGTGACGCCTGTACCCGCTCCTGCGTCCGCGCCCAAGGTGATTCCCCTTCAGCCGCTGGCCGCCTCCGTCGCACCCCGCCCGCCGGGCTTTTGCACCGGCTGCCCCGAACGTCCCATCTTCACCGCCATGAAGCTGGTGGAGCGCGAGCTCGGCCCCCGCCATGTGAGCGCCGACATCGGCTGCCACCTGTTTTCCATCCTGCCGCCGTTCAATATCGGCAACACCACCA
>JBEEIS010000146.1:0-33503 GCA_041169755.1 Pseudomonadota bacterium
ACGCGCCCCGAAGTGGTCCTTGAGCACCTGGGTGAAGCTCTCGCGCCCGTGCTGCCGCCGCTCCAAGAGGCCCACATGGCGCTCCACGGTCACCCGTGGCAGCGGCACGACGCGCAGGGCCTTGTCGCGGCGCCAGGCCAGGTTGGCCAGCTGCGGCACGATGGAAATGCCAAAGCCCTGGCGCACCAGCTCGACGATCGCCTCCACCGAATTGAGCTCCAGGCCCTCCACCACGTCGGCGCGGCATTGCGCCAGCACCTCGTTGACCAGATGGCCCGTCCAGGTCCGACGGTCAAAGCGCATGAAGGGACACTGGGCCAGCATCTGCAGCGGCGAGGCGGGCAGCACGAAGTGCGGGCGGGTGGGCACGATCAACACCATCGGTTCACGATAAAGCGGCGTCCACACCAGCGAGGCGGTCAGGCGTGTCGGTGACTGCGTGACCACCGCCGCATCGAGCTCGCCGCGCTCCACCCGCGTCATGAAATCCGCCGACTGGCCGGCCAGCAGCGTCACCTCGAGGGCGGGGTGCCGGCGTTTGAGTTGCCACAGGGCGTCGGCAAAGGCCCCCATCAGGGCGGACACCAGGGCGCCCATCACCACGGTGCCCCCGAGCTCGCCGGGCGCGGGCTGCACCTGCAGCTGCTGCCAGCGCTCGACCAGCTCCTTGACGGCGGGCACCCGCTGGCGCCCTTCGGTGTTCAGGACCACCGCGCGAGCGCTGCGATCAAACAGCGCCACGCCGAGTTCTTCCTCCAGTGCGCGCACCTGCAGCCCGACGGCTGCCGCCGTCAAACCCACCTCCTGGCCGGCCGCCGCGAAGCTGCCCAATCGGGCCGTGGCCAGGAAGGTCTGCAAGGTGCGGATGGACGGCATGCGCGGGTTTCCCCTGGGTTAGAGAAAGAAATATTATGGCTCAGTAAGAAAAAGACTCGCTTTTACTTTGGCTGAACCGAGTTTATCCTGCGCGGTTGAGGCACGCACCCGCACGCCTTCTTCCTGCCCGGTTTTGTCCATGGCCTTCATTCGCTACCTCACCGACATCCACCTCGATCACGGCGCCATCAGCCTGCTGACGGCCGAATGCAGCCGCATCGGCATCACCCGGCCCTTGATCGTCACCGACGCGGGCGTGCGCGCCGCCGGCCTGTTGGCGAAGGCCGAGGCCGCGCTCGGGGACCTGCCGTATGCGGTCTTCGATGGCACGCAAAGCAATCCGACCGAGGCCGGTGTGCGTGCGGCCCTCGCCGTGCTGGAAAAAGAGCGTTGCGATGGCCTGATTGCCGTCGGTGGCGGCTCCAGCATGGACCTGGCCAAGGGCGTGGCCATCCTGGCGCGCCATGCGGGCCCCCTCAAGCACTACGCCACGATCGAGGGCGGCAGCCCGCGCATCACCGAGGCGGTGTTGCCGCTGATCGCCGTGCCGACCACGGCCGGCACCGGCAGCGAGGTGGCGCGCGGCGCCATCGTGATCGTGGACGACGGACGCAAGCTGGGTTTTCATTCCTGGCACTTGATGCCGCGTTCGGCGGTGCTCGACCCTGACCTCACCCTGGGCTTGCCGCCCGCCCTGACTGCCGCCACTGGCATGGACGCGATCACCCACTGCATGGAGGCCTTCATGGCCCACGCGGTCAACCCGCCGGCCGATGGCATCGCCCTGGACGGCCTGATGCGAGGCTGGGCGCACATCGAGCGCGCCACCCAGAACGGTCAAGACCGCGAAGCGCGCTGGAACATGATGAGCGCCAGCATGCAAGGCGCGCTGGCCTTTCAAAAAGGCCTGGGCTGCGTGCACTCCCTCAGTCACAGCCTGGGCGGTGTGAACCCTCGGCTGCACCACGGCACGCTCAACGCCCTGTTCCTGCCTGCGGTGATTCGCTTTAACGCCCAAGCCGATTCGGTGCGCCGCGAGCGCCGCCTGCAACGCATGGCGCAGGCCATGGGGCTGGGCACCTGCGATGACGACGGCAACGACCTGGCCCAAGCGGTGCAAGCCCTGAACGCGCGCCTGAAGCTGCCCACCGGCCTGGCGGCCCTGGGGGTCACGGCGGGCGACTTCGACCGCATCATCGACGGCGCGATGGTCGACCATTGCCACAAGCTCAACCCTCGCGAAGCGAGCCGCGAAGACTATCGCGCGTTGCTCGTGCAATCGATGTAGGCCGCGACATGAGCGACACCACCCTGAAGGTCAAGATCTGGCGCGGTACGGGCGCCGAGGACAGCGGCCGCTTCGTCGACTACGACGTGCCGCGCCAGGAGAACCAGACGGTGCTCGATGTGGTCACGCACGTGCAGCGCGTGCTGGACCCCACCCTGTCCTACCGCTTCGCCTGCCGTGTGGGCATGTGCGGCTCCTGCGCCATGACGGTCAATGGCCAGGCGCGTTGGAGCTGCCGCACCCATGTGGCCAAGGTGGTGGACGACGATGGCGTGCTGGAGATCGCGCCGCTGTCCAACCTGCCGGTGGTCAAGGACCTGGCCACCGACATGCGCCCCTTCTTCGACAAATGGGCGGGAGCCCTCGGGCGCTTTCAGGGCGAGCAGACCCGCCACGAGCCATTCGCTCGCGTGCGCCCCGACAGCCCCAAGCGCCAGGCTGTGGACGCTGGCATCGAGTGCATCGGCTGCGCCGTGTGCTATTCGTCTTGCGACGTGGTGGCGTGGCGGCCCGACTTCCTGGGGCCCGCCGCGTTGAACCGCGCCTGGACCCTGGTCAATGACGTGCGCGACACCGAGCGCACCGAGCGCCTGCGCGCGGTCGCGGGCGATGCGGGCTGCCACAGCTGCCACACCCAGGGCTCCTGTACCGAGCGCTGCCCCAAGGGCCTGGCGCCCACGATGGCGATCGCCGGCCTCAAACGCACGGTGGCCCGCGCCGCGGTGAAAGGCACGCTGTGACCCTCGATCCGAACGTGCTGGCGCAGGCGCGCCGCTGGTACTGGCAACGCATCAGCGCCATGGTGTTGGCGCTCTGCGTGCTGGTGCACCTGATCACGATGATCCTGGCGGTGCGCGGGGGCCTGACCGCCGCTGAAATCCTCGGGCGCACGCAAGGCAGTCTGGCCTTCGCCGGCTTCTACACCGTGTTCGTGGTGGCCTGCGCGGTGCATGTCCCGATTGGCCTGGCCACGATCGCTCGCGAGTGGTGGCAATTGGGCGAGCGCGCGGCGCAAGTGCTGTCACGCGCCGCCGCAGCGGTGCTGCTGGTCCTGGGCCTGCGCGCGGTCTGGGCGGTCTACACCGCGGGGGTCTGAACGATGCGACGCAATGACCACCGCGCCCATGCCCACGCCTCCTGGTGGGCGTTCTGGCTGCACCGCGTCTCGGGCTTGCTGCTGGCCCTGTTCCTGCCGCTGCATTTCATGCTGCTCGGTCAGGCGCTCATGGGCACCCCGGCGCTCGACGGCGTCTTGAAATTCACCGACCACCCGCTGGTCAAGGTGGCGGAGTGGGGGCTGGTGACGCTGCTGGCCCTGCACCTGACCGGCGGCGTGCGCTTGCTGCTGATTGAGTACGGGCCCGCCTCGGGCCTGCGTAAAAACTGGATTGCCGGCGGCCTGGGCGCTGCCACCGCCGCCGGACTGGCCTTTGCGCTGGCCCTCGTGGGCTGAAAACCTGTTGTCTTCCCTTTATTGAAGGACCTTCACCATGACCCGACTGAACCGACGCCACCTTCTGCTCGCCGCCGCCCTGATGGGCCTGGGCGGCCCTGGCCTGGCCCAGGACGCCTGGCCCAACAAGCCGGTGCGCCTCATCGTGCCGTTTGCGCCGGGCGGTTCGACCGACGTGGTGGCCCGCATGGTGGGCCAGAAGCTGTCCACCCTGTGGAACCAGCCGGTGGTGATCGAGAACCGCGCTGGCGCCGGCGGCAACGTGGGCGCTGACGTGGTGGCCAAGGCCCAGGGCGATGGCTACACCCTGCTCATGGCCTCGGGCTCGGTGACCATCAACCCGGCGCTGTACAAACGGATGCCCTTTGACACCAAGAAAGACCTGGCGCCGATCACCAACGTCGCCCAAGGCCCGATGCTGGTGGTGGTCAAGGACGGATCGCCGTACAAAAGCCTCAAGGACCTGATCGCTGCCGCCAAGGCCAAGCCGGGGTCGGTCAACTTCGCTTCAGCCGGCGTGGGCAGCCAGGTGCACCTGGCGGCAGAGAACTTCGCAGATGCGGCGGGCGTGGACCTGCAGCACGTGCCGTACCGGGGCGAGGCCCTGGGCTACAACGATCTGGCCGCGGGTCAGGTGCAGATGATGGTGGGCAACTTCGCGGCGGCGTCGGCCCTGGTGGGCCCCAACCGCCTGCGGGCGCTGGCCGTGACCAGCAAGACCCGCATGCCCCAGATGCCCGATGTGCCCACCGCGCACGAGGCCGGCCTGCCCGGCTTCGAGAACGTGGGCTGGTTCGGCCTGTTCGCGCCGGCCGGCACGCCGCCTGCGGTGCTCCAGAAGGTGCAGCGCGATGTGACCACCGTGATGGCGGAAACCGAGGTGAAGGCGCGCCTGTACGTGCAGGGCATGTCGCCGGCCGTCAACAGCACCGCCGACTTCACCCGCCAGCTGGACCAGGAATTCGAGCGATGGGCCAAGGTAGTGGCCGCGCGCAAGCTGCAAGCCAACTAAGGGCCATACGTGACCCTGCCTATCGACTTGCTCGCGGTGGAAGAGGCCGCCAAGACGCTCTACATCCGGGCGCTGAAGGTACTGCCCCCCGACATCAAGGAGGGCATGGCCCACTTGGCGCAGCATGAAACGGGTGCCACCGCGAAATCGGTGCTGCACACCATGGTGCGCAATATCGCGGTGGCCGAAGACACCGACAACCTGCTATGCCAGGACACCGGCATCCCGATCTACAACATCACGATCGGGCGCGGCGTGCAGGTGGACGGCTACGAACTGCAGCAGGCCATCGCACGCGGCTGCGCGCGGGCCACGCGCGAGCATCCGCTGCGCAGCTCGGTGGTGCACCCCCTGACCCGCCAGAACGAGCACACCTCCTGCGGCATCCGCGTGCCGGTGATCCACATCGACTTCGACACCACGCCCGACACGCTCAGCATCGAGATGATCCCCAAGGGCAGCGGCAGCGAGAACGGGTCCTTTCTGCGGATGGCGATCCCGGCCGAGGGCATCGATGCGATCAAGACCTTCGTTATCGACTGCGTGCTGGCGGCCGGGGGCAAGACCTGCCCGCCCACCATCGTCGGCGTAGGCCTGGGCGGCACCTCCGATCTGGTGGTGGCCCTGGCCAAGCGTGCGGCCACGCGCCCCCTGGGTAGCCAGTGCGCCGACGCGAACGGCGCCGCACTGGAGCGCGAACTCAGTGCCGCCGTCAACCAACTGGGCGTGGGCCCGCAGGGCCTGGGCGGCGACGCCACCGCCTTCGCGGTGCACATCGAGCTGGCCGCCACCCACATCACCATGAACCCGATTGCGGTGAACATGCAATGCCATTCGGCGCGCCGTGCGCGCGCCACCTTCACCACCGCTGGCGTGGCCTACGGCTTCTGATCGACGGAGCACCCCGTGACCCACCACGTGCTAGACATGCCGGCCACCGAGACCCAGGTGCGTGCCTTGCGGATCAACGACACCGTGACGCTGCGTCGCACGCTGTTCGGAATCCGTGACGCCACGCAGATTCATATGTTCGACCGCGCGCGCCGCACCCGCTTTGACCTCCAGGGCCATGCCGTGATCCACACCGCACCCAATGTGCGCAAGGTGCCCGTGAGTGCCGAACATCCCGCGGGCTATGCACCGGTGTGCATCGGCACCACCACCTCCGACCGCATGGAGCGCTTCACGCGTCCGCTCATGGAACGCGAAGGCGTGCGCCTGATCATCGGCAAAGGGGGTCTGCGTGAAGGCTCCTCCGAGGCCTTTGCCGACCTGGGCGGCGCTTACCTCGCCATCGTCGGCGGCACGGCGGCCTTGGAGACCACCTGGATCGAGCGCATCGAAGACGTCGACCTGGACGACCTCAATCCCGAGAGCCTGTGGCGCTTTGCCCTGCACGACTTCGGCCCGCTGCTGGTGGCCATGGACAGCCACGGCGGCAGCCTCTATCGCACGGTGCAGGCGGACACGGCATCACGCCGTGCGCAGGTGCTGGCCTCGCTGGGGGTGAAGGCATGACCCCCCCGGCAATTCGCCGCGTGCAGACCGACATCCTGATCCTGGGCTCGGGCGGCGCGGGCCTGTTTGCGGCCCTGCACGCGCACCAGCACGCGCCGGAGCTGAAGATCACCGTGGCGGTCAAGGGCTTGCTGGGCAAGTCCGGCTGCACCCGCATGGTCCAGGGCGGCTACAACGTGGCGCTGGCCGAAGGCGACTCGGTCGAGCGCCATTTCATGGACACCATCGATGGCAGCAAGTGGCTGGCCGACCAGGACCTGGCCTGGACGCTGGTGTCCACCGCCGTCGAACGTATCCGCGAACTCGAAAACGAACTGGGCTGCTTCTTCGACCGCAATCCCGACGGCACGATTCACCAGAAAGCCTTCGCCGGCCAGACCTTCGATCGCACCGTGCACAAGGGCGACCTCACCGGCATCGAGATCATCAACCGCCTGGCCGAACAGGTCTGGGCCCGTGGCATCGACCGGCTCGAGGAGCATCGCGCCGTCGAATTGATCAAGACCCCGGCGGGCGACGCGCTGGCGGGCGTGCTGATGATCGACATGCGCACCGGCGAGTTCGTGTTCGTGCAGGCGCAGGCCGTCCTGCTCGCCACCGGCGGCGGGCCGACCATGTACAAGTACCACACCCCCTCGGGCGACAAGAGCTGCGACGGCCTGGCCATGGCCCTGCGCGCGGGCTTGCCGCTGCGTGACATGGAGATGGTGCAGTTTCATCCCACCGGCTTGCTGGCCGGCACCGGCACCCGCATGACCGGCACCGTGCTGGAAGAGGGCCTGCGCGGCGCGGGCGGCTGGTTGCTCAATGGCCAGGGCGAGCGCTTCATGGCGCGGTATGACGAGCGGGGCGAACGCGCCACGCGCGACATCGTGAGCCGCTCGATCTACCGCGAGATGCGAGGCGGCCACACCACGCCCAACGGCGGGGTCTGGATCCAGATGCATCACCTGGGCGTGGACAACGTGCGCCGGCAGTTCAAGGGCATGGTCGAGCGCTGCGCCGACTGCGGTTTTGACCTGGCCGGCGGCCGCGTGGAAGTGGTGCCCACCGCGCATTACATGATGGGTGGCGTCGTCTTCGAGCCCGACACCCGCACGCCCCTGACCGCGCTGTTCGCTGCGGGCGAAGACACCGGCGGGGTGCACGGCGCCAACCGTCTGGGGGGCAACGGCGTGGCCAATTCCACGGTGTTCGGCGGCATTGCCGGCGACACCATGGCGCGGTGGGTGCTGAGCGAAGGCACCTGGCGCGCCCCCGACGAAGCGGCCCTGGCCGCCGCCGTCGACCGCGCGCAAGCGCCCCTGCGCCTGCCGCCGGGCGACCTGGAGGCGGTGCGTGAAGCTCTCTACACCTGCATGTGGGACGACGTGGGCATCTTGCGCACCGCCGAGTCCCTGCAGCGCGGCCTGCGGCGGCTGCAGGACCTGGACGAACAGCTGGCGCGCACCGGCGTGGCCGACACCGACCGGGCCTTTCATATGGGCTGGCATGACTGGCTCAATCTCAAGAGCCTGATCGAGGTCAGTCGCGTGATCGCCCTGTCGGCGCTGGCGCGAGAGGATTCACGCGGCGCGCATTTCCGAGAAGACTTTCCAGAAGCCGGCGCGATGGACAGCTCGCACTTCATCGTCGTGCGACAGCAAGGCGATGACCTGCGCATGACGCGCGAGCCTGTGCGCTTTACCCGTATCGCGCCGGGCCAGAGCTTGCTGGTGGATGCTTGAACGAGCTGTCTGCCCTGGAAATGGTCGTGGCCTGTGCGGCGGTGACGCTGGGCTACACCGTCTTCGGCATGACTGGCTTCGGCGCGAACATGGTGGCCTTGCCCGTGTTGGCCCACGTGATGAGCCTGCGCTTTGCGGTGCCGATGCTGCTGGCGCTGGACCTGCTCTCGGCTACGCTCATGAGCACACGGCACCGGGCCTCGGTGGAGAAGGGCGAGCTCAAACGCTTGATGATCCCGATGGGGGTCGGCATGGTGCTGGGCCTGCCCCTGCTGCAGCACGCCGCCGAGCATTGGCTGCTGGTGCTGCTGGGGGTGTTCGTGGGCGGCTTTGCCCTCTGGAGCCTGTGGGGTGCGGCGAATCGACAAGCGGCCGCGCCGGGCTGGGTCTGGCCCACAGGCCTGGTGGGCGGTGCGTTCAGCACGGTCTTTGGTACCGGCGGGCCGGTGTACACGCTGTTTCTGGCCAACCGCATCACCGACACCGACCGGTTGCGGGCCACGCTGGGCACGGTCATCCTGGTCTCGGCGCTGGTGCGCCTGGTGCTGTTCACGGGCAGCGGCTTTCTGATGCAGCCCGGGCTGCCGCTGCTGGCCGCGATGCTGGTGCCCTGCGCACTGGCGGGTTACGCGATCGGTAGCCGGGTGAACGCGCGGATGCCGCAGGCCCGTGTGCGGCGCGTGATCTGGATGCTGCTGCTCGCGGCTTCGGCCAGCCTGTTGCTGCGGGGCCTGATGGTGCCCCGATGAGTCGGCCTTCAGTCGCGTACGGGTCGGCGGGGCGGTGCGGTGGATCCGCGCACCACCAGCGAGACCTCCACTTCGTGGTTGGCCGCCGGTGCCTCTGCGCGCGCCATCGCCAGGGCATAGTCCGCCGCGCGCTGCCACATGGCCTGTGCCGGCACCTGGACGGTGGTCAGCGCAGGCTGCATGTGCGAGGCCATCTCCAGGTCATCGAAGCCGACGATGGACAGATCGCGCGGCACCTGCAGGCCCAGGTGCTGGGCCTCCAGCAAGGCGCCCAGGGCGAGCACATCGTTGCCGCAGACCACCGCCGTGGGTGGGGATTTGGCCTGCAGCAGCTGACGCAGGCCCTCGCGGGCCGGAGCCAGGCCATAGGGGCGCTCGACCAGCCGTTCGGCCGGCAGCGTCAGGCGATGCGCCTTCAGGGCCTGACGCACACCCTGCACCCGTGCGTGCGCCCGGTCGTTGTCCTGGGTGATGCCCGCCAGCATCGCAATGCGGCGGTGGCCCATGTCCAGCAGGTAGCGCACCACCTGGTGCATGGCGCGCGCGTTGTCAAAGCCCACACCCGTCATGCCGGCAGGCAGGGGCCAGCTCATGACATGAACGACAGGCACGCTGCGCGCCTTCAGACGATCAATGAGCGGCGCGCCCTGGGCGCAGCCACACAGCACCAGCGCGTCGACGCCGCGCGTGAGCAGGTTCAGCGCCTGGCGGGCCTCGACCGCGGGGTCGTAGCCGCTGGTCGCGATGAGCAACTGGTGATTGGCTGCGGCCAGGCGCTGTTGCAGCGCGTTGATCGCGGTGGCGAAGATGGCGTTGTCCACCGTGGGGAAGATGGCGCCGATCGTGCCGGTGCGGCGCGACTTCAGGGTGCGCGCCCCGGGGTGCGGCACATAGCCCAGTTGGACGATCGCGGCCTGCACCCGCTCACGCAGCGTCGCGCGCACGCCTTCAGGCGCATTGACCACGCGCGACACGGTGGCGATGGACACCTTGGCCAGGCGGGCCACGTCGCTGATCGTCGGGACGGGAAGGAAATCGGTGGACACGGCGCTTGGCACTGTAACCCTTTACAACGAGCGCGTGCAGGCTCGATGTCGGGGCTAGCTAGGGAAAGCCTGGGGAAACAAGCCCGCCGGGGCGCTTGACAGCCGCGCCTGACCCCTTGAAACTGAAAACATTTACAAGATGATGCGTTCGATGTCCACTGCCCCTGCTCGCACGGTGCCGCCGACGGCTGCCGGCGGCCGTCCTGGCCGCGCGCTGGCGGCGCAACTGGCCACCGCGGTGCTGGCGCTGGCCGTCGTGCTGGCCCTGTGGCATCTGCTGACGGCGGTGACGGGCTTCATCTCGCCGGCCCGCTTTGCCACGCCGGCGGAAGTCGGCTCGGCGCTCAAGCAGATTACCCTGGACGGCTACAGCAACGGCCACCTGCACCAGCATGTGCTGCGCAGCGTGCTGCTGGTGACGATGGGCTTCACCGTGGCCTCGACGGTCGGGGTGGCGCTGGGCCTGGCCATGGGCGCCAGCCGCAAGGCCGAGGCGCTGATCAACCCGGTCTTTCTGGTGCTGCGCCCGATCCCGCCGCTGGCCTGGATTCCGCTGGCCATCGTCTGGCTGGGCCTGGGTGACGCGGCCAAGATGATGGTCATCTTCGTTTCCGCCTTCGTGCCCTCGGTGATCAACAGCTACACCGGCGTGCGCCAGATCGACAAGCCGATCTTCGAAGCGGCGGCCATGCTCAACGTGACCGGCCTGCGCTATTGGCGCGAGGTGCTGGTACCGGGCGCGCTGCCCAGCATCTTCACCGGCTTGCGCTTGTCGCTGCAGGCCTCCTGGACCACGCTGGTGGCCGCCGAGCTGGTGGGGGCGATCAACGGCCTGGGGCAGATCCTGAACCAGGCCGCCCAGGACATCTTCCCCGCCATGATTCTGGTCGGCATGATCAGCGTGGCGCTGTGCGGATGGCTCATGACGGTGGGCCTGGGTTGGATCGAGAAACGGGTCATGCCCTGGAAGGTCATCGCATGATCGCGGCCCCCTTGCCCGCCGCGCAGTTCTGGCGGCTCACGTTCATCGGAGCGGTGAGCTTTCTCGTCGTGTGGACGCTGGCGGCGGTATCGGGTATCACCTCCCGGGCCTTCCTGCCCGCGCCGTGGGATGTGGTGACGCGACTGAGCGAGCTGCTTGTTCAGCCCTTCGCCGGTTTTGTGCTGCACGAGCACCTGCTGTCCAGCTTCCAGCGCTTTGGCATGGGCTTTGTGCTGGCGGTGCTGGTGGGCGTGCCGCTGGGCCTGCTGATGGCGTGGTTCCGGTGGCTGGACCGCATCGTCACGCCGGCCTTTGAGGCCGTGCGCTTTGTGGCGCCCATCGCCTGGGTGCCGTTTGCGGCCCTGTGGTTTGGCACGGGTATCGGCGGGCCGGTATTGATCATCTTCATGGGCGCGTTTCCGCCCGCGTTGATCAACACCTACCGCGGGGCGCAGCAGGTCGATCGCAAATACATCGAGGCGGCCCGCATGCTCGGAGCCAACTCCTGGCGCGTGATGACGCAGGTGCTGCTGCCGGCGGCTGTGCCCTCCATCGTCGCGGGCCTGCGGATTTCGGCCGGTCTGGGTTGGCAGTCGCTGGTCGGCGCGGAGCTGATCGTCGCCTCCAGCGGCGTGGGCTACATGATGGTCAAGGGGCAGGCATCGGTCTCGACCGCCACCGTGATGTGCGGCATGCTGGCCATCGGCGCGGTGGGCCTGGTGATCGACGTCGTGCTGCGCCGGGCGCATGCGGCCATCGAGAAGAAACGCGGACATTAAGAGGATCAGAGTGGCCAATATCCAGTTCCAGGGCGTGCAGCGCGTCTTCAAGCAAAACGGCAAGGAGTTTGTCGCGCTCAAGGACATCGACCTGGTCGTGCAAGACCGCGAGTTCGTGGCCATCGTCGGCCCCTCCGGCTGCGGCAAGACCACCTGCATGCGCATGGCCGCCGGGCTCGAGCACCCCACCGGCGGCGAGGTGCGGGTCGACAACGAGGTCGTCACCGCGCCCGGTCCCGACCGCGCGGTGGTGTTTCAGGCGTTTGCGCTGTTCCCCTGGAAGACGGTGTGGGACAACATCGCGTTCGGGCTCCAGTCGCTGGACGTGGACCCGCAAGAGGCCAAGCGCCGCATCGAGCAGTACATCGAACTCATGGGCCTGCAAGGCTACGAGCAGGCTTACCCGCACCAGCTCTCGGGCGGCATGCAGCAGCGGGTGGCGATTGCGCGCGCCTATGTGCTGGACCCCAAGGTGCTGCTGATGGACGAGCCCTTTGGTGCGCTCGATGCCCAGACCCGTGTGGTCATGCAGGAAGAATTGGTGCGGCTGGCCCGCAAGAACCCGCGTACGGTGTTGTTCATCACACACGCCGTCGAGGAAGCGGTCTACCTGGCCGACCGGATCGTCGTTATGACGCGTCGGCCCGGCACGATCCGCGAAATCATCGACGTCAAGTCGATCCGAGAGGCCGAAGGCTGGGATGCGCACAAACGCATCGAGGACGTGATGGACCTGCCCAGTTTCGTCCACCTTCGCACCCATGTCTGGAAGCTGCTGCGCGAGCAGCAGGGCGACGACACCCATTGATAACCACCCGAAAGAGGAGACTGACCATGCGTACCGTGTTGAAAGCCAGCCTGCTGAGCCTTGCCCTGAGCCTGGGAGGCGTCGGCCACGCCCAGCAACAAGCACTCACCGAAATCAAGGTGAGCTACCAGCCCGCCCTGTACTGGGCCCTGCCGTTCTACGTCGCCACCGAAAAGGGTTGGTGGGCCGAGCTGGGTCTGAAGCCCACGTTCTCGACCTTCCCGGCGGGTGTGCCGCAGATCGCGGCGGCCGCGTCCAAGTCCTGGGACGTGGGCGGCACCGGTGGCGTGCCGGCCGTGCTGGGCCATGTGCGCTTTGGCCTCAAGACCATCGGCGTGAGCAACGACGAGTCTGCCGGCAACGCCCTGGTGGTCTCGCGTGCCGCTGCCGAGAAATTCACCAAGAACCCGGCCTCGATCAAGGGCCAGACCATCGTGCTGACCTCCAACTCCACCGGTGACTACGCGGTGCAGTCCTGCCTCAAGCGCTACGGCCTGTCCAAGGCCGATGTGACCATCAAGAACATGGGCCAGGCCGAGATCATCTCCGCCATGTCCTCGGGCAACGCCGACCTGGGCGGCCTGTGGGCCCCCAACATCTACACGGTCGAAGAGAAGGCCGGTGGCAAGGTGCTGTGCTCGGGTAAGGAAGGCGGCGCCTTCGTGCCCGGCGCGCTGATCGTGCGCGGTGACTACGCCGAGCAAAACCCTGAGAACGTGGCCAAGTTCCTGGCGATCTACCTGCGTGGCTGGTCCTGGGCCAATGCCAACCGCAACGAAGCCATCGCGATGATGAAGAAGTTCTACGAGCAAGGCGGCGTGAACATCAGCGAAGCTTCGATGCGCAAGGAGTTCGATACCCGTCCGACCTTCAACCTGGCCCAGCAGATCCAGAACATGGACCGCGCACGCGGCGCCTCGACCACCGACGGCTGGTTCAGCTCCATCGGCGAATTCATGAAGACCACCGGTGCCATCCAGGCCGTGCCGCCCTCGGCCGACTACATCACCGACACCTTCATGAAGCGCGTGGCGGCCGACCCCAAGCTGCGTGACTTCGCCAACAAGACGAACTGACCCGCGCACCCCGCGTCATCCCAAGGGCGGCCTGCGGGTCGCCCTTTTCGGGGTGACGCTGAAAACAATTTCACACACCCTTTCGCACATCCTTTCGCACATCCTTTCGAAACGACACCTATGACGACGACTTACCTGAAGAAGGCCAGCAAGACGCCCGAGACCGAGACCGCCACCGCGCAGAAAGTCGTCACGACCATGCTGGCCGAGATCGACCGCGGCGGCGAAGCGGCTGTGCGCGCCTACGCGAAGGAACTGGACAGCTGGGACGGCGAGATCGTGATGACGCGCGCCGAGATCGACCGTCGCAGCGCCGAGGTGCCCGACGCCGTCAAGCGCGACATCGACTTCGCGATCCGACAGGTCAGCGACTTCGCGCACGCGCAGCGCCGTTCGTTGTCCGAGTTCTCGGTGGACCTGCACCCGGGCGTGACCGCCGGCCAGCGTGTGCTGCCGGTCAACGTGGCCGGCTGCTATGCGCCCGCCGGACGTTATGCCCACATCGCCTCGGCCTATATGGGCGTGGCCACCGCCAAGGCCGCGGGCGTCAAGACCATCATCGCCTGCTCCGGACCGTTTCGCGGCGGGCCGATGCACCCCTACCTGATGTACGCGTTTGACCGCGCGGGCGCCGACGTGATCATGACCCTGGGCGGTGTGCAGGCGATTGCCGCCATGGCCAATGGCCTCTTCACCGGCAAGCCGGCCGATGTGATCGTCGGCCCGGGCAACAAGTTCGTGGCCGAGGCCAAGCGCACCCTGTTTGGCAAGGTCGGCATCGACGTGTTTGCCGGCCCCTCCGAGGTGGCGGTCATCGCCGACGATTCGGCCGACCCGGCGATCGTCGCCAGCGACCTGGTGGGTCAGGCCGAACACGGGCACGAGAGCCCGGCCTGGCTGTTCACTACCTCGCGCGCGCTGGCCGAAGACGTGATGCGCCGCATGCCCGCGCTGATCGACGCACTGCCGCCGACCGCGCGCGATGCCGCCGGCGCGGCCTGGCGCGACTACGGCGAAGTGATCGTCTGCGACACCCGCGAGGAAGTGGTGGAAATCTCGGACCGCTACGCCAGCGAGCACCTGGAGGTGCATACGCGTGACCTCGATTGGTGGCTGGCCAATCTCACCTGCTACGGCTCGCTTTTCCTGGGCGAAGAGACCACCGTGGCCTATGGAGACAAGGCCAGCGGCCCCAACCACGTGCTGCCCACCAAGGGCGCCGGGCGCTACTCGGGCGGCCTGTCGGTGCACAAGTTCATGAAGACGCTGACCTGGCAGCGCATGACGCGCGAAGCGGCCCGCGACATCGGCGAGGTCACGGCGCGTATCTCCCGACTCGAGGGCATGGAGGCGCATGCGCGCACCGCCGACGACCGCCTGGCCAAATACTTCCCGCAGCAGAAGTTTGAGCGCGGTGAGCCGGTGAAGGTGTAAGGCCGGCTACCTGCACGCCCCTTCGACCCCCCACAGGAGACCTCACGATGAACACCTTCCGAATGCTGCGCCGGCTCGCCGCGCTGAGTCTGGCCCTGCCCGCGTTCTGGGCTGCGGCCCAGACTTTCCCGACGAAGGCTGTGACCATCGTCGTCCCGTTCCCAGCCGGCGGCGCGCTCGACACCGTGGCACGCAGCATCGCCGAGCAGATGCGCACCGACCTGGGCCAGCCGGTGATCGTCGAGAACCGCGCCGGTGCCGGCGGCACGGTGGGCAGCGGCGCGGTGGCCCGCTCCGCGCCCGACGGCCACACGATCTTGCTCGGTTCGGTGGCCACGCATGCGATCGCCGCCGGCCTGTACCCCAAACTGGCCTACGACCCGATCGGCGACTTCGCGCCGATCACCCAGCTGACCACCAGCCCCCTGATCCTGACCGCGGCACCGCAGTTCAAGGCGGCCAGCGTCGCCGAACTCGTCGCCACCGCCAAGGCGCAGCCGGGCCGACTGAACTACGGCTCCACCGGCAATGGCACGGCCCTGCACATCACCGGCGAATCGTTCCGCACCGCGACCGGCATCCAGGTGCAGCACGTGCCCTACAAGGGCGGCCCGCAGGCGATCACCGGCCTGCTCGCGGGTGAAGTGAGCTACATGCTGGCCAACCCGCAACTCGTGATGGCGCAGATCCAGGCCGGCAAGCTGCGCGCACTGGCGGTCACCGGGCCTGTACGGATGGACGCGCTGCCCAGCGTGCCCACCCTGAAGGAAGCCGGTGTCAGCGGCGCTGACATGACCACCTGGTTTGGCCTGTGGGCGCCCAAAGGCACACCGGCGGCGGCGATCGACCGACTCAACGCATCCGCCCGCAAGGCGCTGGCCACCCCCGAGGTCAAGCGCCAGCTCGAGGCGCAGGGCGACACGCCGGCGGGCAGCAGCGTCGCCGACTTCAACGCCTTCGTGCGCGCCGAACACAAACACTGGGTCGCTTTCGTGCAGCAGGCTGGCATCAAGGTCGACTGATCGACGGACCCCCACAAGACCATGTCGAAACCCAATATCCTCGTCGTCCAGGCCGACCAGCTCACTGCGCTGGTGCTGCCGATGTACGGCGGCGGCGCGCATGCCACGCCGCACATGAACCGCCTCGCCGAGCGCGGCGTGACCTTCCTCAACGCCTACAGCAACAACCCGGTGTGCGCACCCTCGCGGGCGGCGATGCTTACCGGTCGGCTGTCGTCAGCGGTGGGCTGCTACGACAACGCCGCCGACTTCCCCTCGTCGACGCTGACGCTGGCGCACTACCTGCGCCACCAGGGCTACCGCACCTGCCTCTCGGGCAAGATGCACTTTGCGGGGGCCGAGCAGCTGCACGGCTTCGAGGAGCGGGTCACGACCGACATCTACCCCGCAGACTTCGGCTGGACCGCCGACTGGACGCAGCGCCGCCAGCCCTACGCGCCCTCGCGCATGAGCCTGCGCTCCATCGTCGAGGCCGGGCTGTGCGAACGCAATCTGCAGATCGACTACGACGAAGAAGTCGCCTACCGCGCCGAGCAGTGGCTGTACGACCGCGCCCGCAGCGACGATACGCGACCCTTCCTGATGTGGGCCTCGTTCACGCACCCGCACAACCCCTTCATCACCACCCAGCCCTACTGGGACCTGTACGACCACGACAAGATCGACCTGCCGCGCGTGCCGTTCATCCCGATCGCCGAGCGGGACCCCTGGTCGCAACGCTACGCGTACACGATCCGCGCCGACGAACACGACATCAGCGAGGCGCAGCTGCGCGTGGCGCGCCACGCCTACTACGCGATGACCTCGTACTTCGACGCGCAGCTCGGTCGCCTGCTGGACGTGCTCGAGCGCACCGGGCAGACCGACAACACCTATGTGTTCGTCGTCTCCGACCATGGCGAGATGCTGGGCGAGCGCGGCTCGTGGTTCAAGTTCCAGCCTTTCGAAGGCTCGGTCCGTATCCCGATGATCGCCGCCGGCCCGGGGCTGGCGCGCGGTCGCACCGAGGCACGCGGCGTCTCGCTGATGGACCTGCTGCCCACCTTCAACGACCTGGTCAGCGACGGTCAGCCGATCGCGCCCTTGGACCCGCTGCACGGCCAGAGCCTGGCCGGGATGCTGCATGGCACTGACACCACGCGTGGCGACGACGTGATGATGGAGTTCCTGGGCGAGGGCGTGTTCGCGCCCGCCTGCATCCTGCGGCAAGACGGATTCAAGTACGTCTACTGCCGGCACGACCCGGCGATGCTGTTCGACCTCAAGACCGACCCCGACGAGCGCCACAACCTCGCGGGCCAACCCGAGCACGCAGCGCGCGAGACCCGGTTGCGCGAGCAGGTGCTCTCACGCTGGGACTACCCGGCGCTGGAGCAGACCATCCTGGCGTCGCAGCAGCGACGCCTCTTCGCGCAGCAGGCGCTGCTGCAAGGCCAGTGGACGGCCTGGGACTGGCAGCCGCCTGCCGATGCCTCACGCCGTTACGTGCGCGGCGCGGTCGACCCCAACACCACGGCGACGAAAGCCAAGAAGCGCTTCCCCTTCGTGGCGGAGGTGAAACCGCATCACCCCCGCAGCCCGACGACCGACCTGGGCGTCACGCCCGATCCCGCATGAACCCGATCGCACTTTTTAATCTGCAAGGCCGTCGTGCCTTGATCACCGGCGGCAGCTCCGGCATTGGCGCCGCCATGGCGCGCGCGCTGGGGCTGGCGGGCGCGAGCGTCGTGCTGGTGGCCCGCCGCCCCGCCGAGTTGGAAGCGGCGGCCGCGGCCCTGCGCGCCGAAGGCATCCAGACCGACACCGTGTCCGCCGACCTGGCCGATGTGAAGGCAGCGCCCGAGGTCGCGCGCCAGGCACAAGCCGGCGGCGCGGGCATCGACATCTTGGTCAACGCCGCCGGGGTCAACCTGCGTCAATCCTTCAGCGAGGTCACACCCGAGGCCTGGCAGACGCAGTTGGCGCTGCATCTGGGCGCGCCGTTCTTCTTGACGCAGGCCCTGGCGCCCGGCATGGCTGAACGCCGCTGGGGACGCATCATCAACATCGCCTCGCTGCAAAGCTACCGCGCCTTTGCCAACAGCGCGCCCTATGGCGCGGGTAAGGGCGGCGTGGTGCAGCTCACACGCGCCACCGCTCAGGCCTGGAGCGCACAAGGCGTCACCTGCAACGCCATCGGCCCCGGCTTTTTCCCGACCGCGCTGACCGCGCCGGTGTTTGCCGACGAAGCCATGGCGGCCTACCACGCCGAGCGAACCTGCATGGGGCGCAACGGCACGTTGGAGGATCTTTACGGCACCACCGTCTTCCTGGCCAGCGAGGCCAGCGCGTATGTCACAGGCCAGACCCTGATGGTCGATGGGGGATACACCGCACGATGAAAACACCGCTGGACGCGTTCTGGATGCCGTTCACCCCGAACCGGCAGTTCAAGGCCAAGCCCCGTCTGGTGGCCGACGCCCATGGCATCACCTACATCACGCCCGAGGGGCGCGAGGTGCTCGATGGCATCTCCGGCCTGTGGTGCGTGGGCGCCGGGCACCGGCATCCGCGCATCGCCGAGGCGATGAAGCGACAGATCGATCGGCTCGATTTCGCGTCGAGCTTTCAGGTCGGTCATGCGGGCGCGTTTGAACTGGCCGAGCGCATCGGGAGCCTCGCCCCGCCGGGCCTGGACCGCGTGTTCCTCGTCAACAGCGGCAGCGAGGCGGTCGACACCGCGCTGAAGATTGCCCTCGCCCACGCACGCGCCACGGGCCAGGGCCAGAAGAACCTGTTCATCGGGCGCGAGCGCGCCTTCCACGGTGTGGGCTTTGGCGGCATCGCGGTGGGCGGCATGACCAACAACCGGCGCGCTTTTGGTGGCGCCATGTTGCGCGCCGATCATCTCGCGAGTACCTGGGACCCCAGCACCCAAGCCTTTGTGCGCGGGCAGCCTCTGGACGGCGGTGTGGCGATGGCCAATGAGCTGGAGCGCCTGGTGACGCTGCACGACGCCTCCAACATCGCGGGGGTGGTGATCGAGCCCTTTGCAGGCTCCACAGGCGTACTGGTGCCGCCGGTGGGTTACCTGCAACGCCTGCGCGAGATCTGCGACCGCCACGGGTTGCTCCTGATTTTTGACGAGGTCATCACCGGCTTTGGCCGGCTCGGTGAGATGTTTGCGGCCCAGGCCCTGGGTGTGGTGCCCGACATGATCGTCTTTGCCAAGACCGTGACCAACGGCGCCGCCCCGATGGGCGGGGTGATCGTGCGGCGCGAGCTCCATGACGCGGTCATGCAGGGCCCGCAGCACCTGTCCGAATTGATGCACGGCTACACCTGCTCGGGTCACCCCCTGGCCTGCGCCGCGGCGTTGGCGCAGATGGACGTGCTGCAAGAAGAGCAGCTGCCGGCGCGCGTGCGCGCGCTCGCACCTCAGTTCGAGTCCATCGTGCATGCCCTGGCCGATGCGCCGGGCGTGGTGAGCATCCGCAACCTGGGCCTGGCCGCCGGCATCGAGCTGGCGCCCGACCCCTCGGGGCCGGGCCAACGCGGCGCGCGCGCGCAAGTGGCCGCCTTTGACCGGGGCGTTCTCACGCGTGCGCCCGGCGACACCCTGATCCTGGCGCCGCCCTTCATCAGCAGCACCGACGACATCCAGCGCATGGCCGACCGCCTGCGCCTGGCCATTGAAGACACCGCACAACCGGAGACCTGACCATGCAAGCCCTTGTCTACACCCAGCCGAATGAAGTCCAGCTCCAGGAGCGCCCGCAGCCGCGCGCCGAGGCAGGCGAGGTGGTGCTCAAGATCGAAGCCGTGGGCATCTGCGGCTCCGACCTGCATGCCTGGCACGGCCATGACCCGCGCCGCAAGCCGGGCCTGGTCCTGGGCCACGAGTTCGTGGGCGCGGTGACCGAGTCGTCCGCGTCCGGCTTTGCGGTAGGCACGCGCTACACCGGCAACCCCCTCATCACCTGCGGCGTGTGCGACTACTGTGTGCAGGGGCGCAACAACCTGTGCTCCAACCGCACCATGGTGGGTATGACCCGGCCGGGTGCCTTCGCCGAGTACATGAGTATTCCCGCCGCCTCGCTGATCGCGATGCCGCAAGACCTCTCGGCGCGCGCGGCGGCACTCACCGAGCCTGCCGCCACGGCCTGGCACGCGGTGCTGCTCGTCATGCGCAGCACGGTTCGTCCGATTCCGGAGTGCAACATCCTCGTCATCGGGGCGGGCGCCATCGGCATGCTCACCGCCTTGCTGCTGCGGCATCTGGGTGCGCGCAGCGTGACGGTGACCGATCTGAACGCCTCGCGCCGGCAGGCGATCGAGCGCCATGCGCACGCACGGGCGATCGACCCCACGCAGACGGCGCTGCCGGAATCGTCCTTCGAGATCGTGATCGACGCGGTGGGCGCCAAGGTCACGCGCAACCAGGCCTTCGCGGCGATCAAGCCGGGCGGCGTGATCATGCATGTGGGCTTGCTCGATTGGTCCAGCGAGATCGACATGCGCAAGCTCACGCTGGCCGAGATCACTTTGCTCGGCACCTACACCTACACCACGAGTGATCTGCGCGCCACGGTGGCGGCGCTGGCCGACGGTGCGTTTGGCGATCTGTCGTGGGTGGAGGAGCGTCCGCTGGTCGACGGCCAGCAGGCCTTCCTCGATCTGGACCAGGGTAAGTGCGCCGCGGCGAAGATTTTGCTGCGGCCCTAAGGCGCAGGGTCAGGCCGGCTTAGGGTCGCCCGGCCACATCGCGCCCCAATCCGCACGCAGCGTGGGCGTGGCGGCGGCGAGGGCTTGCGAGCGCCACCAGGGCAGTCCGTCCAGGGCCCAGACCTCACCGCCCGCTTCGCGCACCAGCAAGAGGCCGGCGGCCGCGTCCCAGGGGCCCATCCCGCGTTCCCAGAACACATCGAGCCGACCGGCGGCCAGGTAGGCCAGCTCCAGGGCCATGCTGCCCGAACGCCGCACGCCGCCGCACTGGCGCAGCGCCGATTCGAGCTCGCTCAGGTAGGGCGCCATCAGCGGCGAACCGGGCTTGGGGAACACGGTGCCCGCCAGACCCTGAAGCAGCGCCGGGGTGCGGCTCACCGCCAGGGGCTGGCCATTGCAGTCGGCGCCCTGCCCGAGGGCCGCGCTGAAACACTCGCCGCGCACCGGGTCCAGGATGCAACCGGCGACCGGCTCGCCCCCTCGAACCGCAGCGATCGAGATCGCGTACTGCGGGTAGCCGCGGATGAAATTCGCGCTGCCGTCGATCGGGTCGACCACCCACACCGGGGTGTGCGCGTTGTCCGGCGCAAAGGGCTGCGCATGCCCCTCCTCACCGAAAAAGCCATGGTCCGGAAAACGCTCGGCCAGCCGCTGGCGCAGGTGCTGTTCGACGGCGGCGTCCAGTGCGCTGCACCAGTCGCCGGGCGCTTTCTCGATCCAGGACTCGGACGGGATCGCCTCACGGATCATCCGCGCGGCCTCCTGGGCCAGCGCTTGGGCCGCCTCGCGCCAGGCGGCCAGGTCCTGCGCTGAATCAGCGGGGGGCCGAGACGTCGGAGACATAGTCATGCTGCTGCGTGTGGATCAGGGAGGTGCGCCACTCCACCGGCCGCTGCCCGAAGGAGCAGGCCAGGCGTTGTACCTCGATCAGGGGCGAGCCGGCGGGTAGGCCCAGGCGCCGCATGACCTCGCGCGAGGCCACCACCGCCCGGGCCCGTTCGCGCGCGTGCAGCACCGTGATGCCGAATTCGGTCTGGTAGAAGTTGTAGATCGTGCTGCTGCGCTCCAGATAGCGCTTTTCGTTCAGCCCCTTGAACAGGGTGGCCGAGATGACGATCTGGTCCAGCACCACCGGCTGTCGCTGCAGGCTCAGGCGGTTGTGGATCATGTATACCGGGTCGCCGACGCGCAGCCGCAGCGCGTCGGCGGCGGCCTCGTCGGCCCGCTGCCGCTCGAAGGACAGGCACTCCACCTGGGGGTACTCCCTGGGGCCCGGGGCGCTGCCGCCAAAGCGGTCGGCGCGCGGCTCCACCCGGAAGAACTGGAACAGGTAGCGGTCACGCGAATGCAGGGCCACGAAGGTGCCCTTGCCCTGGCGCCGCACCAGCACCTGCTCGTGCACCAGCTCGTCGACCGCACGGCGCAGCGTGCCGATGCTCACCCCCAGGTCGCCCGCGATGACGGTTTCGCTGGGCAGGCACTCGCCGGGGGGCCACATCTGGGATTCGATGCGGGCGAGCAGGGCGCGCTTGACTTGCAGGTACAGCGCCCCGCTGCCTTGGCCCAGGCGTTCCAGGGGGGAAGGTGGCGGGGTGCGCATGGCACGAGCATAAAAGACTTCATCAGATTCAATCAAGTCATTTAAATGACTTGATTGACGCTCCCTGGCGTGTGCCCGCACAGTCAGGTTCGTTCTATCGACAAGGAGCAGCAATGATTCATTTTGTTTTGCACGACGCACGCGACACCGTGGCGGTGGTGGTGGTCGAGGGTATCCGCAGCGGCCAGGCCCTCAAGGGCTGGATCATGGACGAAGACCGGATGACGGAAGTCGTGGCCAAGGCCGACATTCCGATCGGTCACAAGGTCGCCCTCAAGGACATGGCCGTGGGCGACACGGTCTGGAAGTACGGGATCGACATGGGCCGTGTCGTGGCTCCGATCACCGCAGGCGAGCACGCCCACGTCCACAACATCAAGACCAAGCGCTGGTAAGCGCCGACCCGGCCTGCCCCCGCCTTCACCACACACTTTCAAGGACTGCATCATGTCTGTGATTTCCAAAGACACCACCTTCCTCGGCTACCGCCGCGAGAACGGCCGCGTGGGCGTGCGCAACCACGTCATCATCCTGCCGCTGGACGACCTGTCCAACGCCGCTGCCGAAGCCGTCGCCCACAACATCAAGGGCGCGATGGCCATCCCGCACCCTTATGGCCGCCTGCAATTCGGCGCTGACCTGGATCTGCACTTTCGTACCCTGATCGGCACCGGCTGCAACCCCAACGTGGCGGCGGTGGTCGTGATCGGCATCGAAGATGGCTGGACCAAGAAAGTGGTCGACGGCATCGCCACCACCGGCAAGCCCGTCACCGGCTTCGGCATCGAGGGCCATGGCGACCACGCCACCATCATGAAGGCCAGCAAGGTGGCCCGCGAGTACGTGCAGTGGGCCAGCGAGAAGCAGCGCGAGGTCTGCCCGATCAGCGATCTGTGGGTCTCCACCAAGTGCGGTGAGAGCGACACCACCAGCGGCTGCGGCGCCAACCCGACGGTCGGCAACGCCTTCGACAAGCTGCACCCCCTGGGCAACTACCTGTGCTTTGGCGAGACCAGCGAGATCACCGGCGGCGAGAAGATCGTGGTGGAACGCTGCAAGACGCCCGAGGTGGCCGAACAGTTCATGTTCATGTTCAACCGCTACCAGGACATGATCAACCGCCACAAGACCACCGACCTGTCCGAGAGCCAGCCCACCAAGGGCAACATCGCTGGCGGCCTGACCACCATCGAAGAAAAGGCCCTGGGCAACATCCAGAAGATCGGCAAGAAGTGCACGGTCGACGGCGTGATCGACAAGGCCGAAATGCCGACGCATCCGGGCCTGTGGTTCATGGACTCCTCGTCCGCGGCCGCCGAGATGGTGACGCTGTGTGCCGCTTCCGGCTATGCGGTGCATTTCTTCCCCACTGGCCAGGGCAACGTGATCGGCAACCCCATCCTGCCCGTCATCAAGATCTGCGCGAACCCGCGTACGGTGCGTCTCATGAGCGAGCACATCGACGTGGACAGCTCCGGTCTCCTGCAGCGGGAAATCACGCTGGACCAGGCCGGTGACAAGCTGCTCGAATGCATGCTGCGGACCGCCAACGGGCGACTGACGGCGGCCGAGTCGCTGGGCCACCGCGAGTTCGTCCTCACCCGCCTGTTCGAAAGCGCCTAAGCGCGATGAAGATCGTCATCAGCGAGTTCATGGACGAAGTGGCGGTGGCGTCGCTTCGCGGTGAATTCGAAGTGGTGTACGACCCCGCGGGTGTCGATCACCCCGAGGTGCTGCACGCGCAGCTGGCCGACGCCGACGCCCTGATCGTTCGCAACCGCACCCAGGTGCGCGGGCCTCTGCTCGCGGCCGGTGCGCGGCTGCGCGTGGTGGGGCGCCTGGGGGTGGGGCTGGACAACATCGACCTGGCGGCCTGCCAGGCGCGCGCGATCCCGGTGATTCCCGCGGCCGGCGCGAATGCGCAGGCCGTGGCCGAATACGTGGTCTGCACCGCCATGACCCTGCTGCGGGGCGCCTACCAGTCGACCAGCGCGATGGTCGCATGCCAGTGGCCTCGGGTGGCCCTGTCGTCGGGCCGCGAGATCGCGGGCCAGTGTCTGGGGTTGATCGGCTTTGGCTTCATCGGCCAGCGGACCGCGCAGCTCGCGCAGGCCCTGGGCATGCAGGTGATCGCCCATGACCCGATGCTGGCGCCAGACCATGCGGTCTGGGCGCAGTCGGGCGTGCGTTGCGCCTCGTTCGAGGACGTCCTGGCCCAGGCCGACGTCATCAGCCTGCATGTTCCCTTGCTTCCCGGCACGGCAGGACTGATGTCGGCGTCAGCCCTGGCCCGGATGAAGCCCGATGCCATCCTGATCAACACCTCGCGCGGGGGCATCGTGGATGAAGCGGCGGTAGCGGCCGCCTTGCGCGCGTCCCGCCTGGGCGGCGCGGCGCTCGATGTGTTTGAAAACGAACCCTTCGGCCCCGACCATCCCTGGACGGACTGTCCGCGCCTGATCCTCACCCCGCATGTGGCGGGCTTGAGCGCCCAGGCCAACGTGCGGGTGTCCACGATGATCGCCACCGAGGTGTCCAAGGTTTTGAAGGCGAAGCACTGATGCTGCACACACTTGAAGCGCTCCAGGCCCGGGTCGAAGCGGCGCTGACCGCGCACGGGGCCACACCCCTGCAGGCCGGCAGCACGGCACGGGCGCTGGTGATGGCGCAGGCCAGCGACATGCCCTCGCACGGGCTGTCGCGCGTGCCGATGTATGTCTCCCACTTGCGCCACCACCGGGTGGTTGGCGACGCGGTCCCCCGCGTCATCGCGTCCAAGCCGGCTGCGGTCCTGATCGATGCCGCCAACGGCTTCGCGTTCCCGGCCTGCGTCCTGGCCATCGAGGAAGCGATCGCGCGGGCGCGCCAGAACGGCATCGCGATCGCAGCCATCACCAACAGCCATCACTTCGGGATGGCGGCCTATCACCTGGATCCGGTCGCCGAGGCCGGGATGGTGGGCATCGCCTGTGGCAATTCCCCGGCGGCGATGCCGGCGGCGGGTGGCAAGCATGCGCTCTTTGGCACCAACCCGATTGCGGCGGTGTTCCCCCGGCCCGGGCAGCTGCCGGTGAGCCTGGACCTGTCCTTGTCCGAGGTGGCGCGCGGCAAGTTGATGGTGGCCGCCGAGAAGGGGCAGTCCATCCCTCTCGGTTGGGCGCTGGACGCGCAGGGCGAGCCCACCACCGATCCGAAGCAGGGTCTGGCCGGCTCGATGCTGCCCATGGGTGGCGCCAAGGGCGCGGTGCTGGCCCTGATGGTGGAACTGCTCGTGACCACCCTGACCGGCGCGCACTTCGGCGCCGAGGCCAGTTCCTTTTTCGTCGCGGAAGGCAACCAGCCGCGTCTGGGTCAGGCGTTCATCGTCATCGATCCCGGCGCCCTGGCCGGCTCGGCGGTGTATGCCCAGCGTGTGCAGGCCTTGCTCGACGCGATGCTGGTGGACGAAGGCGTGCGGATTCCGGGCCAGCGCCGCTACCGGGGCGTGCAGGCGGCCCAGGCCCAGGGCCTGGAGGTGCCTGATGCGACGCTCCAGGCGATTGACGCCCTGATCCGGCCGGCCTGAACGCCATCGGTGGCGCGGCCCCTGACCCCGAGGACGACATGGTGCTGAAATTTCTCTCCCCCGAGCCGCTGCACGACCCACTGGCCGCGCCCACGCCCACGCAGGACACCACGGTCAAGTGCACCACCTGCTACATGTGCGCCTGCCGCTGCGGCATCCGGGTGCACCTGGCCCCCGGGCCAGACGGCCCCCAGGTGCGCTACATCGACGGCAACCCGGAGCACCCGCTCAATCAGGGCGTGATCTGCGCCAAGGGCTCGTCGGGCATCATGAAGCAGTACTCGCCGGCGCGCCTCACGCAGCCGCTGCTGCGCAAGCCCGGGTCCGAGCGCGGCGCTGCCGAATTCGAGCCGATCTCCTGGGAGCGCGCCTACGGGCTGCTGACCGAGCGACTCGGCAAGATCCGCGCGACCGATCCCAAGAAGTTCGCCTTGTTCACCGGGCGCGACCAGATGCAGGCGCTGACCGGCCTGTTCGCGCGCCAGTTCGGCACGCCCAACTACGCGGCGCACGGCGGCTTCTGCTCGGTCAACATGGCCGCCGGCATGATCTACACCGTCGGCGGCAGCTTCTGGGAATTTGGCGGACCGGACCTGGAGCGCTCCAAGCTCTTCGTCATGCTGGGGACGGCCGAAGACCATCACAGCAACCCGATGAAGATCGCCATCTCGAAGTTCAAGCGATCGGGCGGGCGCTTCATCTCCATCAATCCGATTCGCACCGGGTATTCGGCCATCGCCGACGAGTGGATCCCCATCAAGCCCGGCACCGACGGGGCGCTGCTCATGGCGCTCTTGCATGTGCTGCTGCGCGATGACCTGATCGACCATGCCTTCCTCAAGCGCTTCACCAATGCGCCGCAGCTGGTGGTGCTTGACGCCGGCCTGCGCGAAGGCCTGTTCGCCTTCGACCCCGATCCCGCCAAGGGCCCGCCGGGCGACGGCCGCAACCCGCACAACAAGCTGGTGTTCGACAAGGCCAGTGGCCGCATCCTGAACGCCTACCCCGAGGGCATCGCCGACGGCTGCGACCCCGCGCTCGAAGCGCCGCCCGAGGGCCACTACACGCTGGACGACGGCACCCGCGTCACGCCGGCCTTCCAGCTGCTGCGCGATCGCGCCGCCACCTGCACGCCCGCATGGGCCAGCGCCCTGACGGGCATCCCGGCTGCGCGCATCGAGCAGCTGGCCCACGAGATGGGTCATGCCGCCTTGCAACAGGCGTTCGAATTGCCCATTGCCTGGACCGACGCCTGGGGCAAGGAGCACCCCACCACCCAGGCGCGCCCCCTGGCGTTTCACGCGATGCGCGGACTGGCCGCCCACTCCAACGGCTTTCAGACCGTGCGCGCCCTGGCAGTCCTCATGAGTGTGCTGGGCACCATCGATGCGCCCGGTGGTTTCCGCCACAAGGCGCCGTACCCGCGCCATATCGTTCCCAATTACCGGGCCTTCAACGACCCGGCCATGATCCAACCCAACACCCCGCTCAATGCGGCGCCCCTGGGTTTCCCGGCGCACCCGGACGAACTGGCCATTCACCCCGATGGCTCGCCGCTGCGCATCGACCATGCCTACTCCTGGGAGCACCCGCTGTCCGCGCACGGGATGATGCACAACGTCATCACCAACGCGGTGCGCGGCGACCCCTACCGCATCGACACGCTCCTGATGTTCATGGCCAATATGGCCTGGAACAGCACCATGAACACGCAGGGCGTGCGCGAGATGCTCAATCGCAAGGACGAAGCGGGCGAGTACATGATTCCGTTCCTGGTGGTGTGCGACGCCTTCCAGAGCGAGACCGTGGCCTTTGCCGACCTGGTCCTGCCCGACACCACTTACCTGGAGCGTCACGACGTGATGGGCATGCTGGACCGCCCCATCTCCGAATTCGACGGCCCGGTGGACTCGGTGCGCATTCCGGTGGTGGAGCCGATGGGGGAGTGCCGGCCTTTCCAGGAGGTGCTGATCGAGCTGGCCTCGCGCCTGAAATTCCCGGCCTTCACCACGCCCGAGGGCGAGCGCAAGTTCAAGGGCTACACCGACTTCGTGGTGAACTTCCAGCCCCAGCCCGGCATCGGCTTTCTCATGGGGTGGCGCGGCGCCCACGGCGACCAGCACCTGCGCGGCGAGCCCAATCCGAAGCAGTGGGAGGCCTACGAGAAAAACAACTGCGTGTTCCATTACCCGCTTCCCGAGAACATGCAGTTCATGCGTAACTGGAACCGACCCTATCTGGACTTTGCCAAGGACAAGGGCTGGCGCCAGAAGAACGACCCGGTGCAGCTGGCGATCTACTCTGACACGCTGCAGTCTTTCCGACTGGCCGCCCGGGGCCAGACCGAGGGCCGTCAACCGCCCGACCACCTGCGCGCGCGCATCGACACCTACTTCGACCCGCTGCCTTTCTGGTATCCGCCGCTGGAAGAGGCCGCCACCGACCTGGCGACCTACCCGCTCAACGCCATCACGCAGCGCCCGATGGCGATGTACCACTCCTGGGATTCGCAAAACGCCTGGCTGCGTCAGATCCATAGTCACAACTACCTGCACGTCAACCCGCAGACTGCGCGCGCTGCCGGGATCGCCGATGGTGGCTGGGCGTGGGTGGAAAGCCAGTGGGGCCAGGTGCGCTGCATGATCCGGCACAGCGAAGCAGTGGAGCCCGGCACCGTCTGGACCTGGAACGCGATCGGCAAGGCCGACGGCGCCTGGCAGCTGGCCCCGGGTGCCGACGAAGCGCGCAAGGGTTTCCTGCTCAATCACTTGATCAGTGAAGAACTGCCGTTCAACACCGCCAGCGGCACCATCAGCAACTCCGATCCCATCACCGGCCAGGCCGGCTGGTACGACGTGCGGGTGCGCATCCGCCCGGCCGATCCGGACGAGGCCCAGGAAACCTACCCCCAGATGGCCACCATGCCCGCCGTGCCGGGGGTGCTGGGCAAGGCGGTGCAGGTGCTGACCTATTTCGCAGGACGCAAGACACCATGATCCAGTGGCTCCAAGACCTGTTGCAGCCGCAGCTGCAGGCCCGCACCCCCGCGGGTGTCTCTTCGTCGGGTACACCTGCGGCCGGCGCCGGCCGCAGCGCCCGCGCCCAGCCGGGCGAGACCCTGGCCAAGCAGTTGGCCCTGGTGATCGACCTGAACGTGTGCGTGGGCTGCCATGCCTGCGTCACCTCCTGCAAGCAGTGGAACGCTTCGGGCAGCGCCGGGCCGCTGTCCGACCTCAACCCCTACGACGCCAACCCGAGCGGCACCTTCTTCAACCGGGTGCAGACCTATGAGGCCGGCGAGTTTCCGGCCACCGACACGATTCATTTCCCCAAAAGCTGCCTGCACTGCGAAGCCCCGCCCTGCGTGCCGGTCTGTCCGACCGGCGCCAGCTACAAGCGTGCCGAGGACGGCATCGTGCTGGTGGACTACGACAAGTGCATCGGTTGCAAGTACTGCGCGTGGGCCTGCCCCTATGGCGCGCGCGAGCTCGATGAATCGCGCCAGGTCATGACCAAGTGCACGCTGTGCGTGGACCGGATCTACGACACGCAATTGCCGGAAGATGATCGCAAGCCCGCGTGCGTGAAGGCCTGTCCGACCAACGCCCGCCTGTTTGGCGACGTCAAGGACCCCGACTCCGAGGTGAGCCGTGCCATCCGCGAGCGCGGGGGCTATCCGCTCATGCCCGAGTGGGACACCGTGCCGAGCAACCACTACCTGCCGCGCCGCAAGACGCCGCCCCAGGTGGGCGGCGAGCCTGCCGGCGACGCCCCTTGAGCGCAGGTCCACCATGCATCCCGCGTTTTCCATCCTCTTCTTCACCACCTTGTCCGGCGTCGGCCAGGGGCTGGTCGTGGCGCTGGCGCTGGCACAGATCGCCGGCATCGCCATGGCGGGCGGCTTCGTGCTGGGGGTCCTGGCGCTGGCCGGCACCTTGCTCGTGGCCGGCCTGGCGGCCTCGTTCTTCCACCTCGGGCACAAGCGCCGGGCCTGGCGTGCGGTCCTGATGTGGCGCACCTCGTGGATGTCGCGCGAAGTCATCGTGTTGCCCGCCTTCATCGCGCTGGTCGGGGTGTGGGGGCTGGCGCTGGCGATGCAGGGGTCCTCGACTTGGCTGCGGGTCCTGCCCTGGGTGGCGATCGCGGGCGCGCTGACGCTCTGGTATTGCACCGCCATGATCTACGCCTGCCTGAAATTCATCCAGGAGTGGGCGCACGGCTTGACGGTGGCCAACTTCATCCTGATCGGGCTGTCTAGCGGCTACGTCCTGTGTTGCGCCCTCGCGGCCCTTGCGGGCCAGCAGGCCTTGCTGCGGTGGCTGGCGCCTTGGGCCTTGCTGTTCACGCTTGCGGCCTGGTGCTGCCGATTGCTCAGTCTGCGTCGCAACGCAGGACTCAAGCCGGTGTCCACCCTGCAAAGCGCTACCGGCATCCAATCGTCGACGCTGGTGCAGAAGTCCATGGGCATGTCAGCCGGCGCCTTCAACACCCGCGAGTTTTTCCATGGCGCCTCGCAGCGCGCGGTGCGCAGCGTCAAGGGCTTTTTTCTGCTGGCGCTCTTTGCCCTGCCGACCTTCCTGGCCAGTCTCGCCCTGGGCAGCGACGCGGCCTGGCCCTGGGTGCTCGCCTCACTCTTGCAGGCGCCCGGCCTGATCGCCGAGCGCTGGTTCTTCTTCGCCCAGGCGCAGCACCCGCAAAACCTGTATTACCAGGCCGTGTCCTGAGCCCTTGCGGGCAGGTCGGCAGCCTGTTCAATTTGAAAATAAACTAGCGGCTATTTCATTGTTTCCCGTCACGGGTCGGGCTCATGAATCCTCTCCAGCTGCTTCCTTCCAAGCTGCGCTCAAGCGCCACGCGATGGTGCATGACCTTCGCTACTGCCGCCCTGCTCACGGGTTGCGCGCAGACCGGCCCGCGAAACGCTGCCGGCGCCGAGGTGACGGATGTCATGGCGGTCTTTCGCAGCGGCGAGTTGCGATTGACCTGCGACACGTCCTGCGCGGGCGCGTGGGGCACGCACCGCCGCGAGGCCAAGGGTTACTACACCGCACGCCTGTGGCCCGACCTGGTGGGCGTGATCGCCAAGGTGGGCATGCGTGTGGACAGCGGCTATTTCTACCTGGCCCGCGCGGCCGAGGGCCTGCAGCACCCGGAGGCGGCGCGCACCTACTACCGCCTGGCGCTGGCTACCACGTTCAAGTGCGCGGGCGTGTTCAACAACTGCGACGGCATCGATGTGCCCCGCGAAGCGGCGTCAGCGCTGGCGCGTCTGGGGCCGGGGCCCGTCAATCCCGGTGCGGGTGGGGCCGGTCGGCGTCCGGACGACAGCCGCTTGCGGGTGAACCGGCCCAAGGAAGAACCTGTGGTGCGACCCTAAGTCCAGCGCCCCGCCGCCTGAGGCTGCGCCAGGCCGGGCCGTCAGAGCCGGGCCGGGATGTTGCTCAATTCCGCGTTCGCGTCGACCACCACCTGCATCAGGCGCATGAACTCCTTGCGCTCGGCGGCGCTGAGGGGTTCGACCAGCCGCTCTTGCGCGCGCAGCATGCAAGGCACCACGGCAGCCAGGGTGCGCAGGCCGACCGGGGTGGGCGAGAGCTGCCGGGCGCGGCGGTCGGTAGGTGACACCTGGCGTTCGAGCAGGCCACGCGCTTCCAGGCGGTCGATCACGCCGGCGATGGTGGAGGTGTCGTAGCCGATGGTGGCGGCCAGGGTCTTCTGGTCGATGCCCGGCTGGTTGCACACCGTCTGCAGCGCCGAGTACTGTACCGGCGTGAGACCGATGTCGCCCACTTCCTCCACGAACAGCGCCACGGCCAGCTGCTGCATGCGGCGGGCCAGGTGCCCGGGCAGGGTGCGCGGGTCCAGGGGTTTGGGCTTGTTCTTCATACGCGGAGCGTCGCGATTCTAGCGCCTTGCCGGCAATTAATCAGCATACGTATAATAATGATGCTGATTAAGTCCCGGCTGGTCCGGTCCAGGAGACACCCCATGCAATTCCATCTCGACGGCTTCAAGGGCCGCGACCCCGAAATCCGTGAAGCCTCGCCGCTGGCCGTGCCGCATGGCGACGCCGTGCCGGCGCAGGTGGACGTGCTGGTGGTGGGTGCCGGCCCGGCCGGCCTGACCCTGGCCGCGCAGCTGGCCAACTTTCCCGACATCCGCACCTGTGTGATCGAGCAGAAGGAGCAGCCGATCCACCTCGGGCAAGCCGACGGCATCGCCTGCCGCACGATGGAGATGTTCCAGGCCTTCGGCTTCGCTCACAAGGTGGTGCAGGAGGCCTGCTGGATCAACGAGGTTACCTTCTGGAAGCCCGACGAGCGCGACGCCGACCGCATCGTTCGCCATGGACGCGTGCAGGACACCGAGGACGGCCTGTCCGAGTTCCCGCACGTGGTGTTGAACCAGGCGCGGGTGCATGACCACTACCTGGACCACATGCGCAATTCCCCCAGCCGCCTGGAGCCGCACTACGCGCGCCGCGTGCTGGACGTGACCCTTGACCCGAAGGCGAGTGATTACCCCGTCACCGTGCGTCTGGAGCGCATCGACGCCGCGCACCAGGGCCAGCAGGAGACGGTGCGTGCCCGCTACGTGGTGGGCTGCGACGGCGCCCGCAGCGCGGTGCGCAAGTCCATCGGCCGCGAGCTGGTGGGCGACTCGGCCAACCAGGCCTGGGGCGTGATGGACGTCCTGGCCGTGACCGACTTTCCGGACATCCGCTACAAGTCGGCGGTGCAGTCGCCGCATGGCAACCTACTGGTGATCCCGCGTGAGGGCGGTTACCTGGTGCGCCTCTATGTGGAGATGGACAAGCTCGGCGAGGACGAACGCGTCTCCGCGCGCGGCATCACCATTGAGAAGCTGATCGCCTCCGCGCAACGCATCCTGCATCCGTATCGGCTGGAGGTGAAGGAGGTGCCATGGTGGTCGGTCTATGAGATCGGCCAGCGCATCTGCGACAAGTACGACGATGTGCCCGCGGCCGACACCGACGCGCGCCTGCCGCGTGTCTTCATCGCAGGTGACGCCTGCCACACGCACAGTCCCAAGGCGGGCCAGGGCATGAACTTCTCCATGCAGGACACCTTCAACCTGGGCTGGAAGCTGGCCGCCGTGCTGCGTGGACAGGCCGAGCCCAAGCTGCTGCATACCTATTCCGAGGAGCGGCAGGTGGCGGGCAAGGCCCTGATCGACTTCGACCGCGAGTGGGCCAAGATGTTCAGCGACAAGCCCAAGCAGGGCAGCGACGCGGGCGGGAAGGGCGTGGATCCCAAGGAGTTCCAGAAATACTTCGAGCAGCACGGCCGCTTCACCGCGGGCGTGGGCACGCACTACCAGCCGTCCCTGATCACGGGCGCCGCGACGCACCAGTCACTGGCCCGTGGCTTCACTGTCGGCATGCGCTTTCATTCGGCGCAGGTGCTGCAGGTCACGGACGCCAAGCCGGTGCACCTGGGGCATGCGGCGCTGGCCGATGGCCGCTGGCGGCTGTATGCCTTCGCCGGCGCCCAGGACTCCAGCCTGCGCGCGCTGTGTCGCTTCCTCGAGGAGTCGCCGGATTCGCCGGGGCGTCGATTCACCCCGAAAGGGCAGGATACCGACGCGGTATTCGATCTGCGCGCGGTGTTCCAGCAGCCTCACACCGAGGTAGCGATCGAGGCCATGCCCGCGCTGCTGCGTCCCGCCAAGGGGCGCTTGGGCCTGTACGACTACGAGAAGGTGTACAGCGCGGTGATGAAGAACATCCCGGACATCTACGACCTGCGCGGCATCGACCGCCAGCAGGGTGCGCTGGTGGTGGTGCGCCCCGATCAGTACATCGCGCATGTGCTGCCGCTGGACGCGCATGCGGCGCTGGCCG
>JBEEIS010000147.1:0-23696 GCA_041169755.1 Pseudomonadota bacterium
TACTCGGGCCGCCGTCGGCGCAGCAATGCGGGCCTGCGCCAGACGGGCACGCGCAACCTCCGTGGCGGCGCGGTTAGCGTCTCGCTGGGCCTGGGCCACGTCCACGGCACGGCGCGCGTCATCGGCACGCGAGGCCGTCACGAACCCCTGTGCCACCAGGGCCTGCACTCGTTGCAGCTCCTCACGCGCGTTACGCAGCGTCGCCGCCATCTGCACCTCGCTGGCTTGCGCCTGGCGCCACGCGGCGCGCAGCTCGTCTTCTTCCAGTTCGATCAGCAGCTGTCCAGCCCGCACCTGCGCGCCCTCCTGGATCAAGACACGCTGGACCCGCCCTGTCACAGTGGCGCCCACCTCGACACGCGAGACCGTGGCCACACGGGCAGAAAACTGCAGGGTGCGCACCAGGGTCGAAGGCTGGACGACGATCACCGGCACTTCGGCCGGACGCAGGGACAGCCCGCCGATCAACCCTCCGGCGACGAGGACCAGCGCAGCAACGATCCATCGGGCGCGCACGCGTCGGCGCGCAGGGTCTGGGAGGGGGTCCTCAGCCGGCATCACCAAACAAGCCGCCGGCCGCTGCAGGCGGTGCCACGCCCAGGTGCCGGAAGGCCGCCAGCGTGGCGATACGCCCGCGTGGCGTGCGTTGCAGGTACCCCTGCTGGATCAGATAGGGCTCGATCACGTCCTCGATCGTGCCGGCCTCTTCGCCGATGCTGGCGGCGATGTTGTCCAGGCCCACTGGGCCACCGTCAAAGCGGTGGATCACCGCCTCCAGTAGCTTGCGGTCCATCACATCAAAGCCCTGCGGATCGACGTCGAGCATGGCCAGCGCCTTCTGCGCGATGGCCTGATTGATACGGCCATCGGCCTTGACCTCCGCGTAATCGCGCACGCGGCGCAAGAGACGATTGGCGATACGGGGCGTGCCGCGCGAGCGCCGTGCGATCTCGGTGGCGCCCGCCTCGTCGATGGGGGCGTTCATGAGGCCCGCGCTGCGGTGGACGATACGCGCGAGTTCGTCGGCGGTGTAGAACTCCAGTCGCGCCACGATGCCGAAGCGGTCACGCAGCGGATTGGTCAGCATGCCAGCGCGGGTGGTGGCCCCCACCAGGGTGAAGGGCTGCAGGCCCAGCTTGATCGATCGGGCTGCGGGGCCCTCGCCGATCATGATGTCGATCTGGTAGTCCTCCAGCGCGGGATAGAGGATCTCCTCGACCACCGGCGACAGGCGGTGGATCTCGTCGATAAACAGGACGTCGTTCTTCTCGAGGTTGGTCAGGAGCGCCGCGAGGTCCTTGGGTTTTTCGAGGACCGGCCCCGAGGTCTGGCGCAAGTTCACGCCCAACTCGTGGGCAATGATGTGCGAGAGTGTGGTCTTGCCCAGGCCCGGCGGGCCGAACAGCAGGACATGGTCGAGGGCCTCGCCTCGGCGAGCGGCCGCGCCGATGAAGATCTCCAGCTGCTCGCGCGTCTTGGCCTGACCCACGTACTCCTTGAGCAGCTTGGGGCGCAGGGCCCGCTCGATGGCTTCTTCTGCGGGTGAAGCGGGCGCGGCCGAGACCGTGCGCGCGGCCGGGGACGGGGCGAAATCGTCGGTATGGATCGTCATGAGCGTCGGCTATGTTACGCCGGTCCTGGCCCGAGCACGGGACGGGACCTCAGTCACCCGTGGGCGTTCCCAGCCAGGTGCGCAACGAGGGATACGCCTGGTCAAAGCGCCCGTAATAGTCGCTGGCATCTGGCCGAGTGCAGCTGGCCGACCCCGCAAAAAGCTGGCCCACCACATAGCGGCGCGCCCCGACGCTGGCAAACACCGGAGAGCCACTGCTGCCGCTCTCGGTGGTGCCGCGGGTCCAGCGCAGGACCAGAAAGTTGCTGGCGTCCACCCCATCGCCCGTGCAGCGGGTGCCCTCGCAGCGGGCATAGGCGGCGTTGGCGCCCAGACTGAGTTTGAGCAGGTCGCCGGCCGGGTGATGCAGACCGGCCAGCGCCGTTCCCAGGTCAGGCGGCGAGAGCAGAGATCCGGCATGGACGGCCCCCGCGGGCGGAGAGCCGCGCAGCAGCATGAAGGACGTGTCGGTGACTGCGGAGGCGTACAGCAAGGTAGCGCCCCCCGCAACGCGGGTGGCTGCGGGGTCCAGCGTGGTGCTGTTACAGGTCGCCGACCGGTAAAACCAGTAAGTGGACAGGGTCGAGGCCGTGGTCTGGTCGCCCACGCAGTGGTTGGCTCCGAGGAAATACGGCGTGCCGCTGGCGGCGGTGTCCGCCATCAGCGTACCGGTGCAGAGAAAGGCACCGCCATCGCGGACATATTCCATGCGGGCGATGGCGCGCGACTCGAAGGCGTATTCGGGCGAGCAGGTGATATCCAGGTTGCAGGAGCCGGACTCGCCGATCTTCAGGTCGTCCGCGCGGGCCACAGCTTCATGGGTCCACCACAGGTGGAACAGCCGGGGGATGGCGACCTCGACCTGCGTCGCATCCACGCCCGGCGGCAGCTCGATCTCCAGGGTGAGCGCATCGCCGGCCACAGCAGGCAGCCAGTAGGTGCGCCCGGCGCGGCTGTCGTCACCCGCCGCCCAGTTACGGGCCAGCGTCGCCAGGATCTCGTCGCCGCGGACCGTCTCGACCGTCGTGGAGCCCGCAGGCCGCACGCGCACCTGCGCGGAAGGTGGCAGACGCGCCACCTCCAGCCCCAGGCGCAGGCCGGTCGCACCTTCGGAGCGAAAGCTGGCGGCGGCGGCCAGCCCGCCAGAGGCTGTGGCCTGCCAGGCGAGTACGCGCGCGGTTTCGGCAGGTGTGGCCAGCGCACCCACCGCCCGCGCCGCGCCGATCTGGCGGGCGATCGCCGCCTGCGCCGGGCGCTCCATGGCGGTGGCCTTGGCCTGCACGAATTCCGGCGGCGCCGGCCCGAGCTGGACCACGACCGATGGCAGCAGGCTGGAGAAGGCCTGCGCCGGTGCGGATCGGGACGCAGCCAGGGGGGTCACGCGCTCGTAGGGTTCGATGCGCGCAGGCCCGGGGCTGGCCTGCAGGGGCTGCGCGGGCGCTGAGACCGGCGGATCGCCTCCGCCCCCGCCGCAGGAGGTCAAGGCCAAGGCCGCAAGCCATGCCGCTCCGAGCCGCGCTGCCCACACCTGGCCCCACTGCATCCACCCTCGCATCGCACTTCCTGAACTCGAGGTCACAAGCTGTGCATTGTCTGCACGCGCTTTTGTCCAAGTTGTGCCGGATTGAAACCGTGCGGACTTATTTGGCGAGGGATTTGAGGGCCGCCTTGATGCCCTCGCTCACTCCGATGTCGGGCGGCAACACTTTGAGCGCGGCGCTGGCCTCGCGGTCGCTGTAACCGAGTGCCAGCAAGGCTTGCAGGATGTCACCCTGGGCGTCACTGTGGGGCCCGCCAGCCTGCGGCCCGAGGTCCGCACCGAGCTTGCCTTTGAGTTCGAGCAGCAGGCGTTCGGCGGTCTTCTTGCCGATACCCGGCACCTTGACCAGGCGGCCGGCGTCCTGCGCGGTCACAGCCTGTGCGATTTCGGCCACACTCATGCCCGAGAGCACCGACAGCGCGGTGCGCGGACCCACGCCAGAAATTCGGATCAACTGGCGAAACGCCTCACGCTCGCCAGGGGTGGCAAAGCCGTACAGAATCTGGGCGTCTTCGCGCACCACGAAGTGCGTGAGCAGCGAAACGGGCTCGCCCACACCGGGCAGGTTGTAGAAGGTGCTCATGGGCACATCGACCTCGTAGCCCACGCCATGGCAGTCCACCAGCACCTGCGGCGGGTTCTTGTCGGCGAGCGTTCCTGTGAGTTTGCCTATCATGCGGATCCTTGTGCCCCTCTTGCGGAATTATCAGCTTGATCCTGCGCCATACCTTTTCCCCGCCTAGCAACGCCCGCCTGGCCAATCTGTGCGGACCGACCGATGAACACCTGCGTACCGTCGAAGCGGCCCTGCAGGTCTCGATCGCGCACCGCCACGAACAGTTCAAGATTGATGGCCCCAAGGCGAAGGCGCAACGTGCGCTGGAGGTGCTGCAAGCGCTGTACGAGATGGCCGCTCGCCCCATTGCCGCCGACAAGCTGCAGCTGATGCTGGCCAGCGACAGCGACCTGGACGAAGACCCGCAGGGCGCTCAGTTGCTTCACACCCGCCGCAGCGACCTGCGCGCGCGCACTCCCAACCAGAGCGTCTATCTGGACAACATCGCCGGCCACGACATCACCTTCGGCATCGGCCCGGCCGGCACCGGCAAGACCTACCTGGCGGTGGCCTGCGCGGTCGACGCCCTGGAGCGAAGCAGCGTGCAGCGTATCGTGCTCACGCGACCGGCGGTCGAGGCCGGCGAGAAACTCGGTTTTCTGCCGGGCGATCTGGCGCAAAAGGTCGACCCCTACCTGCGCCCGCTGTATGACGCGCTCTACGACCTCATGGGGTTCGACCGCGTGACCAAGGCCTTCGAGCGCAACGCGCTGGAGATCGCGCCGCTGGCCTTCATGCGCGGTCGCACCCTGAACAACGCCTTCGTGATCCTGGACGAAGCACAGAACACCACCCCCGAGCAGATGAAGATGTTCCTCACGCGCATCGGCTTTGGCAGCAAGTGCGTGGTAACGGGCGACGTGAGCCAGGTCGACCTGCCCAAGGGACAGATGTCGGGATTGATCGAGGCCGAACACATACTTCGTCGGGTCAAGGGCATCGCCCACACCCGCTTCACCAGCGCCGACGTAGTGCGCCACCCGCTCGTCGCCCGCATCGTCGACGCCTACGACGCCGCGAGAAAACAATGAGCCCCCCCAACGCGCCTTCGCTCGAACTGGATCTGCAGTTTGGCGAGTTTGCGGAGCTCGCTGCGCATCGCGCCGTCCTGCGTAAACCACGCGTGCGGCGCTGGATGCAGATGGCGCTGCGCCTGCCCGCCGAAATCACGGTGCGCATCGTCGGCAAGGAAGAAGCCCAATTCCTGAACCTCCAGTACCGCGGCAAGGACTACCCCACCAACGTCCTGACCTTTGACTACCAGCAGGCGCCCGTGGTCCAGGCCGACCTCGTACTGTGCGGCCCCGTGGTCGCCCGCGAGGCCTGGATGATGGACCGGACGCTGGAGGCCTACTACGCCCACATGGTGGTGCACGGCACCCTGCATGCGCAGGGCTATGACCACGAGACGAACGAGCGCGATGCGCTCGAAATGGAGGCCCTGGAAGTGCTGCTGGTGCAGGCGCTGGGCTATCCCAACCCCTACTGAGCGCGCTCAGATCAGGTCGCGCGGATCGTCGAAGTGCGCTTCGACATCACTGGGCAGCAGCTGAATGGTGGCCCGCAGGCCCGGCACCGCGCTCATGAGGGCCTGTTCCACCGAAGTACGCAAGGCCGCGGCGCGCCCGAGCGTCCAACCCGCCGGCATGTGCATGTGCAGGTCCACGAAACGTCGCTGACCCGCCTGGCGCGTGGTCACATGGTCAAAGCGAATCGTGTGGTGTTCGAAGCCGGCGAGGACCTTGTGGATCTCTGCCAGCACCTGTGGCTCCAGCGCCTCGTCCATCAGCCCCTGCGAGGACCGCTTGATCAAGGAGAAGCCCTCGCGCAGGATATTCAGCGCCACGCCGATCGCCACCACCGCATCCAGCCAGAGCCAGCCCGTGGCCCAGGCCAGCCCCAGGCCGACCACCACACCCGCCGAGGTCCAGACGTCGGTGACGAGGTGGCGCGCATCGGCCTCCAGCGCGATGGAGCGATGCGCGGTGGCGGCGCGGTGCATCACCCACGCCAGGAGCCCGTTGAGCGCCGAACTCGCCAGCGACAAGCCCAGACCCCAATCGAGTTGCTCGAGTGGCTGCGGCTCGAAGAGGCGCCCACTGGCCGCCCAGATGATCCCGACCGCCGCGCCGATGATCAGGATTCCCTCAAAGCCCGATGAGAAGTATTCCGCCTTGTGGTGGCCGTAGGGGTGGGCTTCATCCGGCGGCTGCGCGGCGACCGTGACCATCACCAGCGCGAAGATGGCGCTGGCCAGGTTCACGAAGGACTCCATCGCATCCGACAGCAGGCCCACCGAACCGGTGATCCACCAGGCCCCGGTCTTGAGCGTGATGGTCAGCACCGCAACGACCACCGACGCCATGAGCAGGCGCCGGGGCGTGAACGAGGCAAGCAGGTCGCGCATCGGCGCCCTTGAGGAATCAGCCCAGGTTCACGCGAGCAAACTTGCGCTTGCCCACCTGGATCACGTAGGTGCCCGCGGCGAGCTTGAGGCCCTTGTCGGACACCACGGACGAATCGACGCGCACGCCGCCACCGTCGATCAGTCGGTTCGCCTCGGAGGTCGAGGGCGCGAGCCCCGCCTGTTTGAGCAGGGCGCCGATGCCCAGGGGCGCGCCCGAGAACGCCACCTCGGGAATCTCGTCGGGCACACCGCCCTTGCTGCGATTGACGAAGTCCTGCAAGGCCGCATCGGCCGCCTGCGCGCTGTGAAAGCGCGCGGTGATCTCCTGCGCCAGGGCTACCTTGGCATCGCGCGGGTTGGCCCCGCCCTCGACCTCGCGGCGCAGAGCGGCGATGTCGGCCTCGGAGCGGAAACTTAACAGCGTGTACCAGCGCCACATCAGGGTGTCCGAGATGGACATCACCTTGGCGAACATGGTGTTGGGGTCTTCGCTGATGCCGATGTAATTGTTCTTGCTCTTGGACATCTTCTCGACGCCGTCCAGGCCTTCGAGCAGCGGCATGGTCAGGATGCACTGGGGCTCCTGGCCGTATTCCTGCTGCAGGTGCCGCCCCATCAGCAGGTTGAACTTCTGGTCGGTGCCGCCCAGCTCCAGGTCGGATTTCAGAGCCACCGAGTCGTAGCCCTGCATCAGCGGGTAGAGGAACTCGTGCACCGAGATGCTCTGGCCCTGCGTGAAGCGCTTGTGAAAGTCGTCGCGTTCCATCATGCGGGCCACCGTGTAGCGAGCCGCCAGCTGGATCATGCCGCGCGCGCCCAGCGGGTCGGACCATTCGCTGTTGTAGCGAATCTCGGTCTTGGCCGGGTCCAGCACCAGGCTGGCCTGGCGGTAGTAGGTCTCGGCGTTGACCTTGATCTGCTCGGGGGTCAGCGGGGGTCGGGTGGCGTTGCGCCCGGAGGGGTCGCCAATGAGGGAGGTGAAATCGCCAATCAGGAAGATGACGGTGTGCCCCAGATCCTGAAGCTGGCGCATCTTATTCAGCACCACCGTGTGGCCGACGTGGATGTCCGGCGCTGTCGGGTCCAGGCCCAGCTTGATGCGCAGCGGCACCCCGGTGGCTTCGGACCGGGCCAGCTTGCGCTCCCACTCGGCCTGCGGCAGCAGCTCCTCACAGCCGCGCAAGGACACGGCCATGGCTGCCCGCACCCCATCCGAAACAGGAGTGCTTTTGGGTTCACTGGCTTGATTCATAAGGCTTTTTTTACGTTGGCCCGACGGGCCCGCGGTTATACTTGTCCAGCTTCTCGGAAGGGCGATTCTAGTTCCGGCACCCCCAGGGTCTTGCCGGCGCGGTCTTGGCTTTCCAGCGCCAACGGCGGCCTTGGTCGCCACTGTCACGGACATCACCCTTGAACCACCGCCTCTTGGCGGCCTGCAAGCCCCTGGCCATGCAGGCCCTCCAACTGATCCAGCGCCACCCCAAGCGCATCACCGCCTTCTTGGCGGCGGTGATGCTGGGCGGTGGCGGCGGCGCCTTGGCTGTGGCGTCCCTGGGGCCCGATATTTCCGAGGTGACCGTGCGCGACGTGGTGGAAGCCGTCGAACCCGTTTCGCTGGCCGCGCAGATCGAGGCCCTGGACGCCCGCGCCCTGCGCCTGTTTCGCTCCGACACCATTCGTCCGACCGACACCGTCGAATCCCTCTTTGCGCGACTGGGCCTGAGCGACGCGCCAGCCGCCGCTTATGTGCGCAACGACCGCGATTTCCGCACCCAGATCATGGGCCGCGCCGGCCGCATGGTCAGCGTCGAGACCAACGCCCAGCATGGCCTGGAGCGCCTCACCGCACGCTGGGCCCCCGACAACGAAGGCGAGTTCCGCCGGCTGGTGGTCCAGCGCGGGGCGGACGGCCGGCTCGCCACCCGCATCGAACGCGCGCCGTTGACCACCTCCACCCGCCTGGGCAGCGGCACCATCCGCAGCTCGCTGTTCGCAGCCGTGGACGACGCCCGCATCTCCGACGAGGTCGCCATGCAGGTGGCCGACATCCTGGGCGGCCGCATCGACTTCCACCGCGGGCTGCGCAAGGGCGACCGCTTCCACGTCGTCTACGAAACCCTGGAAGCCGATGGCGAACCCATGCGCGCCGGGCGCGTGATGTCGGTGGAGTTCGTCAACAACGGCAAGTCGCACACCGCGGTCTGGTTCCAAGAGCCGGGCAAGAAGGGGGGCTACTACAGCCTCGATGGCAAGAGCCTGCAAAGCACCTACCTGGCCTCGCCCATGCAGTTCTCGCGCGTGACCAGCGGCTTCGCCATGCGCTTTCACCCGATCCACCAAACCTGGCGCGCCCACCTGGGCGTGGACTATGGCGCGCCCGTGGGCACGCCGGTGCGCACGGTGGGTGACGGTGTGGTCGATTTCGCCGGCGTGCAGGGTGGCTTCGGTAACGTCGTCATCGTCCGCCACAACGGCAGCGACACCACCGTCTATGCCCACCTCAGTCGCATCGACGTGCGCAGGGGTCAGTCCGTGACCCAAGGCCAGCGCGTGGGCGCGGTAGGCGCCACCGGCTGGGCCACCGGACCCCACCTGCACTTCGAGTTCCGCGTGAACGGCCGCCACCAGGATCCGCTCACCGTGGCCCGCCGCAGCGAGGGCCTGCCCCTCAGCGCGGAAGCCCGGCCCGCCTTCAACCGCCTGGCCAGCGCCGCGCGCCTGACCCTGGACGCCGCCGCCAGCGTGGCCACGGTCGCTCGCGTCGAATAAGCCCTCCCGCGTGTCCGGCCTGTACATCGGCCTGATGTCCGGTACCTCGCTGGACGGCGTGGATGGCGTGATGGCCGACTTTGACGCCCAGCCCCCGCGCATCCTGGGCCACGCCAGCACCCCTTTCCCCCCTGATTTGCGGGCCGAACTCCTGGCACTGAACTCCCGTGGCCCGGACGAACTGCATCGCGCAGCCCTGGCTGCCAATGCCCTGATGCGGGTCTATGCCCAGGTGGTGCAGTCGCTGCGAGATCGCTGCGGCGTGCCGGCGCAGGCGGTGCGGGCGATCGGCGCGCACGGCCAGACGGTGCGCCACCAGCCGCAGGCCTTTGATGGCACGGGCTACACGATCCAGCTGTGCCAGCCCGCCCTGCTGGCGGAGCTGACCGGCATCGAGGTGGTGGCCGACTTTCGCAGCCGGGATGTCGCGGCAGGCGGACAGGGCGCCCCCCTCGCTCCGTTCTTCCACCGGGCGTGGTTTGGCCAGCCCGGGCAGGCGCTGGGCCTGCTCAATGTCGGGGGCATCTCCAACCTCACGGTGCTGCGCACGAACGGTAGACAGCTGGGCTTCGACTGCGGGCCGGGTAATGCACTGATGGACGGCTGGTGCCAGCGCCATCGTGGCACCCCCTATGACGACCGGGGCGCCTGGGCTGCCAGCGGCACGGTGTCGAGGTCGCTGTTGTCCCAGTTGCTGGCCGAACCCTACTTCTCGGGCCCACCACCCAAAAGCACAGGGCGTGACCTCTTTCACCTGGCCTGGCTGGAATCACGGCTCGCAGCACACGCAGCGGCCGCCGGCGCGCCGCTGGCCCCAGCCGATGTCCAGGCCACACTGGCTGAACTCACCGCCCGCACCTGCGCCGACGACCTGCAGCGACATGCCGAAGGTGTGAGCCGCCTGATCGTGTGCGGCGGCGGCGCCCTCAACACCCACCTGATGCAACGCCTGGCCGCCCTGATG
Source organism: Pseudomonadota bacterium (assembly GCA_041169755.1). Taxonomy (GTDB): domain Bacteria; phylum Pseudomonadota; class Gammaproteobacteria; order Burkholderiales; family Burkholderiaceae_C; genus Ramlibacter. Next base: position 9,909 of record JBEEIS010000147.1, read on the forward strand.
CCCGGCATGCAGGTCATGGCCAGCGACGCGGCGGGCCTGCCGCCATTACAGGTCGAAGCGGCCGCCTTCGCCTGGCTGGCCCGCAAGGCGGTCCTGCGCGAGCCGCTGGACCTCAAAAGCACCACGGGCGCCCGAGGCGCCCGTGTGTTGGGTGGGGTGTACCCCGCTTAGACCGAGAAGCTCGAGCCGCAGCCGCAGGTGGTGGTGGCGTTGGGGTTCTTGATCACGAACTGGGCGCCCTGGAGGTCTTCCTTGTAGTCGATCTCGGCACCGACCAGGTACTGGTAGCTCATGGCGTCGATCAGCAGCGACACACCGTTCTTGGTCATGACGGTATCGTCTTCGTTGGTGATCTCATCGAAGGTGAAGCCGTACTGGAACCCGGAGCAGCCGCCGCCTTGCACGAAAACGCGCAGCTTGAGATCGGGATTGCCTTCTTCGGCGATCAGGTCCGCCACCTTGGCCGCCGCGCTGTCGGTGAACAGCAGGGGCGCGGGCATGTCGGTCTGGATGTCGTTGGCGACTGCGCTCATGGAAATATCCTTGTGAAAGACTCCACTATCTTAGGGCATTCAGGCCTGTGACAAGCAAAGCCGGGGTTTCCCGCACATGGGAGTAAGGGCATTGGGTGGCAAAAACAAAGCCGCGCGGGCAGAGCCGGCGCGGCTTTGTGGTGCAGTGCAGCAGTCGATTAACGCTTGCTGAACTGCTTGCGGCGACGTGCGGAGTGCAGGCCGACCTTCTTACGTTCGACTTCGCGGGCGTCGCGGGTGACGAAGCCGGCAGCCGACAGGGCGGGCTTGAGGGCGGCGTCGTAGTCGATCAGCGCACGGGTGATGCCGTGACGGGCTGCACCGGCCTGGCCGGATTCACCGCCGCCGTGGACGTTGATCTGGATGTCAAACGTCTCGACGTGGTTGGTCAGCACCAGGGGCTGCTTGGCGATCATGATCGAGGTCTGACGGCCGAAGAACTGTTCGATGTCCTTGCCGTTGACCGTGATCTTGCCGCTGCCTTTTTTCAGAAACACGCGGGCGACGCTCGATTTGCGACGGCCGGTGCCATTGTTCCATTCACCAATCATGTCGGTTCCTTAGATCTCGAGCGGCTTGGGCTGCTGCGCGGTGTGGGGATGCTCGGCACCGCCATACACCTTGAGCTTCTTGATCATGGCGTAGCCCAGGGGACCCTTGGGCAACATGCCCTTGACGGCCTTCTCCAGCGCGCGGCCGGGGTGCTTGGCCTGCATGTCGCGGAAGTTGGTCTCGTAGATGCCGCCGGGGAAACCGGAGTGGCGGAAGTACTTCTTGTTCAGCTCTTTCGTGCCAGTGACACGGAGCTTGGAAGCGTTGATGACGACAATGAAGTCGCCGGTATCGACGTGAGGCGTGTAAATGGCCTTGTGTTTGCCGCGCAAACGGAGGGCTGCTTCGCTGGCAATCCGTCCGAGCACCTTGTCGGTGGCGTCAATCACAAACCACTCGTGCGTCACGTCAGCGGGTTTCGCGCTGAACGTTTTGGTCATGAGTTTTCTCTTCAAAAGAGGTGGTTTGGTGGGTCCTTTTCCACGGTCGGTGTCTCTCTTTTGGAGACCTCTTAGGTGGGGTTTCAGGCTGGCCCGGAGGGCTTGCCTTATCTGCCGCGGGACCACAAGGCGCTGCAGAGCCCGCGATTATACGAAGTTTTGGCTCTACGGCCCAGGGGGCGCCGGGGGCGGCTACCATCCCCCCATGTTCAGTTATCGGCACGCCTTCCACGCCGGCAACCACGCCGACGTGCTCAAACACCTGGTGCTGATTGCCACCCTGCGGCACCTGACCCAGAAACCCGCCCCGCTGATGGTGGTGGACACCCATGCCGGCGCCGGCATCTACCGACTCGACGGCGATCAGGCGCAGACGTCGGGCGAGGCCCAGGACGGCATTTTCAAATTGGCGGCCGCCACCCTGCCGAACCCGGCGCCTGCCGTGGCTGATTATCTAGAAGTAATCACTAGCTTCAACCGTGAGGGCCGCCCGCGCGTCTATCCGGGGTCGCCCTTCGTGGCCCAGGCCCTGCTGCGGGCCGAGGCCCGCGACAAGCTCAAGCTCTTCGAGATGCACCCGACCGACAGCCAGGCCCTGGCCGGCCACGTGGCCCAGCTGCAGGCGGGGCGGCAGGTGAGCGTGGCGCGGCAGGACGGCTTCGAGTCGCTCAAGGCCCTGTTGCCCCCGCCGCAGCGCCGGGCCCTGGTGCTGGTCGACCCGAGCTACGAAATCAAGAGCGATTACGCAAAAGTAAGCGCCTGCCTACAAGACAGCCTCAAACGCTTCGCGACGGGCACCTACGCCATTTGGTACCCGATCATTCCGCGGCCCGAGGCGCACGAGCTGCCGCGCCGGCTCAAGACCCTGGCCAACCAGGCCGGCAAGCCCTGGCTGCATGCCACGCTCTCGGTGGGCCAGCGCGACGAGCCGGTGCAGGCCCAGCTGCCGGGCGAGGCGCCGAACCGGCCAGGCCTAACGGCCAGTGGCATGTTCCTGGTGAACCCGCCGCACACCCTGAAAGCGGCGCTGGCCGCCGCCCTGCCCCAGCTGCTGCAGGTGCTCGGACGTGGTCGCGGCCAGGGGCAGGTGCTGGAGTCGGGGGGCTGAGACCCTAACGGTCGCCTCGCGTGCGCGACACCCAAGCCGCCGCGATTCCCGCGAATACGAGGATCAGCACCGCAATGATCCAGAAGCCGTGCGGGTGCTGCGCCAGCGGTACGCCGCCGACGTTCATCCCAAAGAGGCCCGCCAGGATGTTGATCGGGAGCGCGAGGACTGTCATCGCGGTCAGCATGAACAGGCTGCGGCCCGTGGCCTCGCTCACCGCGGCGGCCACCTCCTCCTGCAACAGCTTGATGCGCTCCTGCAATGACGCCATGTCGCTCAAAACCACGAGGAACTCCTCGTTCACTTCGCGCAGCGACTGCAATTCATCTTCGTTCACCCAGGTCGGGGGGTGCTGCAGGAGTCGAAACAGCGACGCGGGCTCAGGCGCCATCAGTCGCTGCAGGCGCACCAGCAGCCGTCGCATCGACCCCAGAGCGGCACGCTGGACCGAAGGGCGACCCGCCAGGAGCCGATCCTCGATCTCGTCGGCACGCTGGGTCACCTGACGCACGATGTCGGTCAGAACTTCGCATTGTTCGCGCAGGAGGAAGTCCAGCAGCTGCAGCGGTGTCTGGAGCGTCTCGCCCCGCTTGATGCGGGTACGCAGGGCGTCGATCGAGCGCAGGCGCTGGTGCCGCCCGGTGACAACAAGCCCCCGGTCAAGGCAGATCCACAAGGTGGACAGGTCGCCTGCGTCGAAGTCGAAATCAAACATGACGTCGTTGACAACTGCCACCAGGGCGTCGCCGTCACGCTCCACGCGCGTCGATCGGGCGGGACTGCCCAGCGCTTCGAAAAATCCCTGCGGCAAATCGGCATGACGCTCCAGCCAGCGGACGGTGGCCGCATGCGCCAGGTCCACATGCAGCCACGCGAAGTGGCCGGCGGGCAGATCCGTACGATGAGCCGCCATCAGGCGCATGGCCGCAGCCGAATCCAAGGCCTGCGGCGCGCCCTGCGGCTCGAAGGCGAAGCCCGCGATCAGTCCGGAAAAATCGGCGCCCCAGGCGTCTTCCCGAATTCGTGCCGCAGGTTCTGCGTCGTTCAGGGGCATGTGGACGTCGGTGCTCACGAAATCAGTAGCGCGAGGGCACGTGCATCCAGTCAGGCACCGGATGCCGCTCGTAGTCCTGATGGCGTTCGCGCTGGGGCAGTGACACCTGCGGGTGCGAGACTTCCGAGTAGGGCACCTGCGCGATCAAGTGGTCGATGCAATTGAGGCGCGCCTTTTTCTTGTCGTCCGCCGGAACCACCCACCAGGGCGCCTCAGGGATATGGGTGCGCTCGAGCATGACCTCCTTGGCGCGCGTATAGGCCTCCCAGCGCCGGCGCGACTCCAGGTCCATGGGGCTGAGCTTCCACTGTTTGAGGGGGTCGTGGATGCGACTGAGAAAGCGCGAGTGCTGCTCCTCGTCGGAAATCGAGAACCAGTACTTCAGCAGGTGAATGCCCGAACGCACCAGCATGCGCTCGAACTCGGGCACCGAGCGGAAGAACTCCTCGTACTGATCGTCGGTGCAAAAGCCCATGACCTTCTCGACCCCGGCGCGGTTGTACCAGCTGCGGTCGAACAGCACGATCTCGCCGGCGGCCGGCAGGTGGCTGGCATAGCGCTGGAAATACCACTGCGTGCGCTCACGATCGTTGGGGGCGGGCAGTGCGACGACCCGGCACACGCGCGGGTTCAGACGTTGGGTGATGCGTTTGATCACTCCACCCTTACCCGCCGCGTCTCGGCCCTCGAACAAGACCACCATCTTGTGGCCGGTGGCCACCACCCAGTCTTGCAGCCTGACCAGCTCACCCTGCAAACGCAGCAACTCACGAAAGTAGGTGCGGCGGTCCCGCTTCTCAGCTTCCGAGAGCGGGATCTCGTTGCCGTGGGCGTCAAAAGGACGGTCTTCGAGCTCGAGTTCGAGCTCTTCGTCGTAGCTGTCGGCGACATCGCGGCGCAGCCGGAAATCCGGATCAGACTCACTCATACCAAGCCCCCCACCCGCGAAAAAAAAACAACCCTGCGATTGTCCGCAGTGAGATGAAGGTTTCGTGACAAGGTGCGCCGCAGGCTCCTGCACTCAGTCCGGCATGACCATGAGAGCCTGCCCCGCGCGCAATCGGTCCCCGCTGGCCAAGCCGGGAGCCAGCGTGAAACCGGGTGGCGCCAGCACCACCAGGGTCGAGCCATGCTCGAACCAGCCAAGCTCCTGGCCCTTGCGCACGGGCACGTCGCAGGGCATCTCGGTAGGGCCGCCCCAGCGCAGGTGCAGCAAGACATCCAGGAAATGCAGCCGGATGCTCGCCACGAGAACGGCCGCCACGGGCACGATGGCGAGTTCGTGCGCAGGCGCGGCGTCCAGCCGCATCCGGATCACCGCGCGTTCGTTGCGGCAAAAGAGCGCGCGCACGCGGGCCAGCGCGATCGGGTTGACGTTCCAGGTGTCGCCGCTGATGTAGGTGACGTGACGCACCCGCGCGTCATGCGGCGCATGGAAACGGTGGTACATGGTGGAGGTCAGTCGCAGCGTAAGGTACTGGCCGCCTTCGAAGGGCCGCCAGTCCTGCGTCGGCCCGAGTAGCGCCTGCAGGGTATAGGGCATGCCCTTGGCCTGCAGCAGGGTGTCGCCGTCGATATGACCACAGGCGCCCAAGATGGCGTCGCAGGGACTGGCCAGAACCTGCGACCGCGGGTCCACTGGGCGTGCACCTTCGCGCAGAGCCCGAGTGAAGACCGCATGCAAGCTGTCAAAGCGCGACTCGCGCGCGTCGCTCAGGTCCAGATCGTCGAACCAGCGCCAGACCGCCACCGCCATCCGGGTCCACAAGGGGCTGCGGATCTTGCTTAATCGCCCCATCAAGCGTGTGAGCGCGATGCGCGGGATGCGGTTGGTCAAGAGAAAGTTCAAATCCTCCTGGGCAAGGATTCGACGTAACGCGACAAATTTCATGGCTTTTTCATCAATCTTTCAAACACGTCGACTACACACGAATCTTCACGAACCCGACATCACGCATGACCGATCCCCTCTTGCTGGCTGCTGCCGCCGCTGGCGGCACCTACGCACTGGCCCGCGCCTACCGGCGCCTGCAACTGTCCTTGGCCAAACACCCCTCCCTGGTCGGGCACACCCGCATGGCCAAGCGCGTCGCCCGGATGATTCCCGGCTATGCCTACGACGAAGCGGATTTCTTCGGCTCTGACGGTGCACCTGCCGAGGTCGTAGCGCGTCGGCGTCAATCGTTTGCCGCCCTGTGCGCCCACTACGCGGCCCACTACCCGCATTCCGTCCATATGACGGCGCAGGCACGCGAAGCGATTTCGGACATGCAGTTCACCGGTGCTTACCGCGTCCCTTTCCAGTACAGCCCCTACCTGCGTCAGCATCTGAAGGTCGGCAGCTTTATTCGCGCCTCCAGCGGCGTGGAAGTGGAGGACCTGGACGGCAACCGCTTTTACGACCTGACCGGCTCTTACGGCGTCAACCTCCTGGGTTACGACTTCTACAAAAGCTGCATCGCGGAGGGCGCGGCCCGAGTCGCCGACCTCGGTCCGGTCCTGGGGCAGTACCACCCCTGCGTGGCCGCGAACGTTCAAGAGCTGCAACGCATCTCCGGTCTGGACGAGATTTCCTTTCACATGTCCGGTACCGAGGCCGTGATGCAGGCCGTGCGGCTGGCGCGCTACCACACAGGCCGCACGCACCTTGTGCGCTTTTGCGGCGCCTACAACGGCTGGTGGGAGGACGTGCAGCCGGGCCCGGGTAACCCCGTGGCCCCACGCCACACCTACACTTTGAGCGAAATGAGCGAGCGCACCTTGACTGTGCTGCGCACGCGCAAGGACATCGCCTGCGTGGTGGTCAACCCGCTGCAGGCCCTGCACCCCAACGCCAGCGCGCCCGGGGATTCCTCGCTTGTGGACAGTAGCCGCCGCGCCGGGGTGGACCGCGCGGCGTATGCCCGCTGGCTGGGGCAACTGCGCGAGGTCTGCACCGAACGCGGTATCGTCCTGATCCTGGACGAAGTGTTTGTCGGGTTCCGCCTGGCTCCCGGAGGCGCCCAGGAATACTTCGGGCTGCGCGCCGACATGGTCACGTACGGCAAGACACTGGGCGGCGGACTGCCGGTGGGCGTACTGTGCGGGCGGGCCGATCTCATGAAGCGCTTTCGCGAAGACCGCCCCGTCGACCTGTGCTTCGCCCGCGGCACCTTTAATGCCCACCCCTATGTGATGGGAGCGATGAATGTCTTCCTGGAACGCCTGCAGTCTCAGCCAGTGCGTGACCTGTATGAAGGCCTGGAGACTCGCTGGAACAACCGCCTCGCGCGGATGAACGAGGCCCTGCAGACCGCCGGCCTGCCGGTGCGGGTAGCGGGCCTGTCGACGATCTGGACCGTGCTTTACACCGATCCTTCCCGCTACAACTGGATGTTCCAGTTTCTTCTGCGCCAGCACGGGCTGGGCCTGAGCTGGGTGGGTAGTGGCCGTCTGATCTTCAGTCTGAACTACACGGACGCCGACTTCGACGAAGTGGTTCGGCGCTTCGTGGCGGCGGCCCAGGCCATGCGCGAAGGGGGCTGGTGGCATGTTCAGTCGGGCCTGACCAACAAGGGCATACGGCGTGGACTGCTGCGGGAGATGCTCGCCAAGCGTCTGGGTGCCTGACGGCGCCCGGCCGGCGTGACCGGGGGCGGGGACGGGCGCGATGCTCAGTCCTTGCGCGCGTGATGCATGGGGTCGAGCAGCTCGCCCCGCATCAGCGCCAGGGGCGCCTTGTGATACAGGATCACGTCGTGGACCGGGTCGGTGATGATCTTGGTCCCCCAGGCGAGCGCGGGCATCCAACCATCGCGCAGCCACAGCTGCACCACCCGGAACACCAGACCTGCGACGCCCAGCGCCAGCCACGCGATGCCGACATCGTGCAACCACTCATAGACATCCTGGGCGGGGTCGATCACACCCCCCAGCGAGGGCGCAAACCACAGGGCCGCGGGCAGGAGCACCCATGCGGTCAGCAGCACGGTCTTGCGCTTCATGTTGTAGCCGACCTTGATTTCTTCTTTGTATTCGTCAGTGACCTGGTTCACCTGGTCAAAGCCGCGCGGCTCGAAGACGTAGTGCCCGGTCTGGCGCGTGACCATCGCCACGCACCAGCCCACGAGACCGGCCCAGGCCGGCTCGACGAACAGCAAGGCGTACGCCACTAGAAAGCTCAGCGCGCTGATAAGGTGCAGGCTCTGGTTGATGCGACTGTGGTGGTAAAAGCGGTGGTCGTCCCAGCGCTGCTCACGGAGGATGTTCATAAATTCGTTCACGTCGGGCTCCTTGTGTTGCGGGCGTCGGCGCCGGGTGGCCATGCAGGCGCACGCCGCGGCCAGTAGCGGGTTACCGGCGGATACTGGAGGCTGTTTATGAAAATGACGTGACAGTTCACACCCCCTTTGCACTGTCACGGGATTGAGATGTGGCTGCCGCACGATAGCGGGATGCCACAGCAAGACATCCTGGTCGAGAGCCTGAGCACACCTGGCCGCAAGCTACGTCTGGCCATCGTGACGGAAACCTTCCCCCCCGAGATCAACGGTGTGGCGCTCACGTTGTCGCGGATGGTCGACGGCCTGCGAGCGTTAGGCCACGAAATAGAGATCATCCGACCCGCCCAGGCCGGTGATGCCCAGTCGACGTTGCGCCCTTTCGAACAGCTCTTGACCAAGGGTGTTCCGATTCCTCGCTATCCAGGGTTGCGCATGGGGATGCCCGCCAAGCGCCGCCTGGTGCGGCACTGGGCGATGCAACGCCCTGACGTGGTCCACATCGCTACCGAAGGCCCGCTGGGGTGGTCCGCGGTGAATGCGGCCCTGCAGCTACGCCTTCCCGTGACGTCGGACTTTCGCACCAACTTCCATACCTACGCTTCGCACTACGGCGTTGGCTGGCTGCAGCGGCCGATCACCGCCTACCTGCGAAAATTCCACAACCGCTGCATTTTCACCACGGTACCCACCGAAACCTTGCGGGAGGAACTGCGTGCGCTGGGCTTCCTGAGGCTGGCCGTGGTGCCACGCGGTGTCGACACGCGGGCGTTCTCGCCCGTCCACCGTGACCCGTCATTGCGCGCGCGCTGGGGCGTCGGGCCCGACGATCTGGTGGTGGCGGCGGTCGGGCGACTGGCACCCGAAAAAAACCTGCTGCTGCTGGTGCAGGCCTGGCAGGCCCTGCAACGTATCCACCCGCGCACGCGTCTGCTCCTGGTCGGCGATGGCCCCCAGCGCCGCGAACTGGAGGCGGCGTGTCCCGACGCCATCTTCGCTGGGTCGCGTCGCGGCGACGACTTGGCTGCTCACTACGCCAGCGCTGACCTCTTCGCTTTTCCCAGCCTGTCGGAGACCTTCGGCAACGTGGTCCTGGAAGCCCTGGCCTGCGGCCTGCCGTGCGTGAGCTTCGACCACGCTGCCGCTGGCCAGCTGATGCGACACGGTCGTGGCGGGGTCCTGGTGGATCCCCGGCGTCCCGAGGATTTCGCTGTGGCCCTGCAGACCCTCGCGCTGGATGCACCGCGCCGTGCCGCCCTGGCGGACCAGGCGCGGCAAGTCGCCCTCGCTGAGAGCTGGGACGGGGTGATCGCGCGCTTTGAGGGCTTGCTGCGGCAGGCGCATGGCGCGCCGCAGGGCGATCAGGTCGGCAACCTCGCCGAGGATGGTCGCGTGTCGCCTCTCGGCAGGGACTGACCGAGCGGCTGCCTCAGGCGGCGGGCGGCGCCGCCCGAAGCATGCGCGTGTCACGCCACCACAGCAGGCCGATGGCCAGGGCAATCGCGCCGCCCAGCACCCACATGATGTGCCTGATGGGCCAGTCGGCGCCTGTCAAAGCAGCGTACAGGCCGACCATGAGTAGCACGCTTGCGTTCTCATTAAAGCCCTGCACCGCCACGGAGCGGCCGGCACTGAGCAAGACATGCCCGCGATGCTGCAACAGGGCGTTGAGCGGAACGACCATCAGCCCGCCCATGGCGCCAGCCAGCAGCAGCAAAGCAACGGCCAGCGACAGTGCACTCACCTGGGCCATGACGACAATCATCAGCCCCAGCACCACGCCAGCGAACAACATGTGGCGCGCGCGATCCAGAGGGATGTAGCGGCCCGCTGCGACCGCACCCGCCACCACACCGACCGCGACGGCCGCCTGCAGGTAGGCCGCCTGGCTCAGACTCAGGCCCAGCAGGTCCTGCGCCCATTGCAGAACGATGAACTGCAAGGTCGCTCCCACGCCCCAGAACAGCGTGGTCACGCTCAGGGACAGACGACCGCCATCGGTATCGCGCCACAAGCACAGGTTGGCTTGCCAGAACTCGCGGCACAAGGCGACGGGGTGGATGGCGCTTGCGGGGTAGCGCGCGTGACTGACCGGGATCGGTCGATTGAGCACGCCCGCTGCGACGTACAGGATCACCAGCGCCGCCACGGACAGACCCAAGGGCTGCGTGGCCACAGCCGCCAGACCCCAGCCAGCGACCAGGTCCTGCCAGGACCGGGACATCCCGCCGTCGAGCCAGTGGCTGCTCACGAGATAACCTCCCAAGCCAGCGCCTAGCAGGGCCGCACACACCACAGACACCTCGATCCAGCCGTTGGCCCTCACGAGCAGTCGGGGCGGCACGAGTTCGGTGATGAGACCGTATTTGGCCGGCGCGTAGCCGGCCGCCCCGAGGCCAGCCAGGGTGAAGGCCAGCACCGGATGGACGTCCAGCAGCAGGAGCAGGCAGGCCAGGCCCTTGATCGCGTTCATCCAGGCCATGAGGCGCCCTTTGGGTACCGCATCGGCCAGGGCCCCTGCGACCGGTGCCAGCACCACATAGGACAGCGTGAAGCCCAGTTTGAGCAAGGGTGCCCACCACACCGGTAGCCCCTTCGCAGCCAGCAGGGCGATGGTCACGATCAGCAGTGCGTTGTCCGCCAAGGCGGACACGAACTGCGCAGCGATGATCCAGTGAAAGCCCCGGGGCATGCCGCCTCAGATCGCCGCCAGGCGGACAGCCCGCCGCACTCAGCGAGCCCGCAGGAAATCGCCCGCTTCGAGAAGGATCATCTCGTTGTCGTCCGCCTGATTCGGCTGGCGGCTGCTGGAGAAGGGCAGGTTGTTGTCATTGCCCACCACAATGTGGTTGGCGTCCACGACGTCCACGTTCTCGATGGTGAAGAAGGGGAAGGTCAGCACACCACCCTGCAGGGGCTTGCGCGCCAGCTTCTTCGGATCCTGGATGTTCATCAGGTCGATGTACCCGATCTTGCGCATGGGCTGGCCTGCGGTCTCGGCGCTGAATTCCACTTTGTAGACGCGCTTGAACTTGGGCAGGTCATGGAAGCAGTCCGGACGGCGCTGACCCTCGGGGCAGGCCTTGTCGGGCGTGCCTTCGCCGTTGTCACGCTCGATCACCAGGCCGGTGCGCTCGTCGATCATGTTGAAGTCGCCGATCGCGTGATGGTTGGCCTCGAGCACGTACTTCCAGTAGCGACCTGTCCATTGGCCCGCATTCACGTCGAATTCGAGAACACGCAGGTACTGGCGGCCGTCATGCGTCTCGTAGGATTTGGTGGCGTCGTTCCACAGTGCGCCTTCGAGCATGGGGTAGAGCTTGGTGCCGTCCTTGGAGACCGCCATGCCCTCGTAGCCCTTGGAACGTCGCGACTCGAACTTCACCGCGCCGTCTGGTGCACCGGGCGTGGTGACCGCCGGGTGATCGGGCGAGCGGACCACCTTGCCGTCCACCTGCGTCTCGTACACCGCGAGTACCTTGCCGCTGATGTCGGCCTTGATTAGGAAGGGGCCGAATTCGTCGCCGAACCACAGCGCGCCACCGGCGAACTGGAAGCTCTCGAGGTCGAAATCGGCGCCGGTGAGATAGCGCTTGGTCGTGCCCTCGTGAACGATGCGAAACGGCACCTTCTTGTCGGGGTCGTGCAGGAAGACCGTCTTCAGGCGCTTCCATTCACCCGACTTGAAATCGATCTTGTACTGATTGAGATACAGCATGAAATCCGGCGAGTTGGCCTTGGAGCCTGCGCCGTTGTCCGTCAGCACCCAGTAGCTGCCGTCGGCCATGTGCTTGATGCCGGAGTGACCCTGCAAAGGCTGGCCCTTGAAGGGAAGCTTCACGCCCGTGGGGCGGCCGGCCGACTGCCCCTCGACGGTACCGAGCGACTGGACGCGCTGGCCGGTGGTGAACTTTCCGCTGGCCCGCAGATCGGCCGGCGCATCAGAGGGCGCGGGAACAAAGGACTGCGCAGGCAGCACGGCGTGGCCAGCCAGCGTCGCAGGGAAGGCCTGCTGCGCCTGGGCCGAGCCGGTCGCGATCAGAGCGGCCACGCAGGCCAGAAGAAGAAGAGGAAGGGGGTACTTCATGGTGCGAGGGTCTCGGGTTGAACAACTCCGCGAATGTGAGCCGCCGAGATGAAGACTTGATGACGTGGTGTTCGCACCGCACTGTCAAAAAAGCGCCGCGGAACCGACATCGTGATGACACACGTCATTTACACAGTCCTGCTCATGCGGAACGCGGCGCCTGCCGTCGCAGCGCGTGTCGGTCAAACAAGGAGCAGCAACCATGTCGATGAACATCACGATTTTCGGAGCCGGCTACGTGGGTCTGGTGACGGGGGCCTGCCTGGCGGATTCAGGTCACAACGTCCTGTGCATCGACCTGGATGCGGTCCGTGTGCAGCAGCTGCGCCAGGGCATCGTCCCGATCCATGAGCCCGGTCTGGACCTGATCATCCAGCGCACGATCGACGCTGGGCGCCTCCAATTCACCACCGATGCGCGTGAGGCAGTGGCGTTCGCCGAGGTCCAGTTCATCGCTGTGGGCACGCCGCCTGATGAAGACGGCGCCGCCGACCTGCGCCATGTGCTGGCGGTGGCGCGCAGCATCGGCGAACACATGGACGGCTACCGCCTCGTGGTAGACAAGTCCACCGTGCCAGTGGGCACGGGCGACGACGTGCAGCGGGTGATTCGGGAGACCTTGGCCGCGCGGGGTATGACCGTCCCCTTTGACGTGGCGTCTAACCCGGAGTTTCTCAAGGAAGGCTCTGCGGTGGCCGACTTCACGGCGCCCGACCGGGTGGTACTGGGCGTGAGCTCTGATGCGGCCCAAGAGCGACTGCGTGCCCTCTACGCGCCCATGAACCTGCGCCCCGAGCAGCTGGTCGTGATGGATGTACGCAGCGCTGAACTGGCCAAGTACGCTGCGAATGCCATGCTGGCCACGCGTATCAGCTTCATGAACGAGATGGCCAACCTGGCCGAACTGCTGAATGCGGACATCGACCAGGTGCGCCGAGTGCTGGCGACCGACCCTCGTATCGGGCCGTATTTCATCCAACCGGGTTGCGGTTACGGTGGCAGCTGCTTTCCGAAGGACGTGCGCGCCCTGGAACGCATGGCGGCCCAGCAAGGCTATGCCGCGCGCCTGATCGCGGAAGTCGAGGGTGTCAATCGGCGCCAGAAGGAGCGCCTGTTCCACAAGCTGGCGGCGCACTTCGGGGGCGAGGGGCAGCTGGCGGGACGGACGATCGCGGTTTGGGGCCTGGCCTTCAAGCCGGGCACCGATGACATCCGCGAAGCCCCGAGTCGTACGCTCATCGAAGCCCTATGGGACGTGGGGGCACACGTACGCGCCTTCGACCCGGTGGCGATGGAGTCGATCCGGCGCGCCTACGGCGAGCGCTCTGACCTGGTTCTGACGGGCGATATGTATGCGGCACTCGAGGGTGCGCACGCGCTGGTGATCTGCACTGAATGGCGCGAATTCCGGCAGCCCGACTTTGCCCGCATGCGTGCGCGCATGGCGTCGGCCACTGTGGTGGATGGCCGCAACCTGTACGCACCGGATGCCGGCGAGCTCGCGGATTGGACCTACCTGCCCGTGGGCCGACCCCAGCAAGTGGCCGCCGATCTGCGCCCGGTGCGCAGCCCCGTGCCGGCCAGCGCGGTCTAGCGCGCCTGCAGCTGCCCCAGCACCGACAGCGTCGCCTGGGCCTGGTTCATCGTGTAGAAGTGCAGGCCGGGCGCACCGCCGTTGGCCAGTTGCTCGCAGAGGTCGGCCACCACGTCCACGCCAAAGGCCTTGATCGACGCAGTGTCGTCGCCAAAGCTTTG
>JBEEIS010000148.1:0-9988 GCA_041169755.1 Pseudomonadota bacterium
TCGGCCGCGCCGACGACTGGGTCATCAAGGGCGAGGCCCGTGCTGCCAAGTGGCACGGCTTTGGCAACCTGGCCGAAGGCTTCAACATGCTGGACCCGATCAAGTCCACCATCGTCACGCCGGGCCTGGACCTCAATGGCAAGTTCGCCAAGACCGGTATTCCGGCGTCCATCGTCACCCGCTTCCTCGCGGAGCACGGGATCATCGTCGAGAAGACGGGCCTCTACAGCTTCTTCATCATGTTCACCATCGGCATCACCAAGGGGCGCTGGAACACCATGCTGACCGCGCTGCAGCAGTTCAAGGACGACTATGCCCGCAACCAGCCGATGTGGCGCATCCTGCCGGAGTTCTGCCAGCAGCATCCGCGCTACGAGCGCATGGGCCTGGCCGATCTATGCCAGCACGTGCACGAGCTCTATGCCAAGTACGACATCGCCCGCCTGACCACCGACATGTACCTGTCGGACCTCACGCCGGCCATGAAGCCCAGCGACGCCTTCGCGCACATTGCACACCGTCGCACCGAGCGCGTGCCGATCGACGAGCTCGAGGGCCGCATCACCACCTCGCTGGTCACGCCGTACCCGCCCGGCATTCCGCTGCTGGTGCCGGGCGAGGTGTTCAACAAGAAGATCGTCGACTACCTGAAGTTCTCGCGGGAGTTCAACGCGCAGTGCCCGGGGTTCGAGACGGATATCCACGGGCTGGTCGAAGAGACCGGACCAGATGGCAAACCGGTGTATTTCGCCGATTGCGTGAAGGCCTGAGCTGCGCGCGCCACGAAAAAAGCCCGCGGTGTGCGGGCTTTTTCTTGGGCGCCAAGAGCAGGATCAGCCCTCGACCGGCTCCGCAATCCCACCCACCACGTTGCTGAAGCCGCCATCGACATAGGTGATCTCGGCGCTCACGCCGCCCGCCAGGTCCGACAGCAGGAAGGCCGCGACGTTGCCCACGTCGTCGATCGTCACGTTGCGGCGGATCGGGGAGGTCTCGGCCACCACCGACAGGATCTTGCCGAAGCCCTTGATCCCGCTGGCTGCCAGCGTCTTGATCGGGCCCGCGCTGATGCCGTTGACACGCATGCCCTTGGGACCCAGGGACTCGGCCAGGTAGCGCACCGACGCTTCCAGTGAGGCCTTGGCCAGGCCCATGGTGTTGTAGTTCGGGACCGTGCGGATGGCGCCGAGGTAGGACAGGGTCAACAGCGCCGACTTGTCATTGAGGTAGGGCAGGGCGGCCTTGGCCATGGCGGGAAAGCTGTAGGCGCTGATGTCGTGGGCGATCTTGAAGCCCTCGCGCGAGAGGCCGTCCAGGAAGTCGCCGGCGATCGCTTCGCGCGGGGCGAAGCCGATGGCGTGCACGAAGCCGTCGAACTTGGGCCAGTGGCCCGAGAGGTCCTTGAACAGTTTCTCGATCTGGGCGTCATCGCCCACGTCGCAGTCGAAGATCAGCTTGGAGCCGAATTCGGCAGCGTATTCGGTGATGCGGTCCTTGAATCGTTCGCCCACGTAGCTGAAAGCCAGTTCGGCGCCCTGCGCGTGGCAGGCCCGGGCAATGCCGTAGGCGATGGAACGGTTGGACAGGACACCCGTGATCAACAATTTCTTGCCAGACAGAAAACCCATGGATCGCTCCCTCGAAAAAAGTCGGCAGAATTGTCGCATGCGTGGTTTGCAGCGCCTGTGCGCACTGGTCTTGATGGTGATGGCCGCCCCCGGCGCCTGGGCGGCTCACGCCTATGCCCAATTCGGGGACATCAAGTACCCGCCCGGCTTCACTCACTTTGACTACGTCAACCCCGCAGCCCCCAAGGGCGGCGAGATCCGCATGGTGCCGCCCACCCGGCCCACCAACTTCGACAAGTTCAATCCTTTCACCCTCAAGGGCACACCGCCGTTTGGCATCGGCTCGCTGATGTTCGACACCCTGCTGGTGGGTAACCTGGACGAGCCCACCACCGCCTACGGCCTGCTGGCCCAGGACATCGCGGTGGCCCCCAACCGCCTGTCGGCCACGTTCACCCTGCACCCGCAGGCACGCTTTCACGATGGCAAGCCGGTGCTGGCGGCCGACGTGGTGCACACCTTCAAGACGCTGATCTCCAAGCAGGCGGCCCCCCAGTTCCGGACCCTTTATGCGGAAGTGAAGGACGCGGTGGTGGTGGACGAGCGCACCGTGCGCTTTGACTTCGCGGCACCCAACCCCGAGCTGCCGCTGGTCGTGGGCAGCATGCCGGTCTTCAGCCGCGACTGGGGGCAGGGCAAGCCCTTCGATCAGGTGGTTTCTGACCTTCCGATCGGCTCCGGCCCCTACCGAATCGCCAACCCGCGCATGGGCCGCGACATCACCTACGTGCGCGATCCCGCCTACTGGGCGGCCGACTTGCCGGTGCGCCGGGGGCAGTTCAACTTCGACCGCATCACCTTCAAGATCTACCTGGACGAGACCTCGCGCTTTGAGGGGCTGAAGGCCGGCGAGTTCGACTTCATGCGCGAGTTCATCTCGCGTAACTGGGCGCGCCAGTACAAGGGCCGAGTCTTCGACTCTGGAGAGCTCAAGCAGCGTGCCTTCGAGAACCGCAACCCCGGCGATTTCCAGGGCTATGTCTTCAACCTGCGCAAGGCCAAGTTCCAGGATGTGCGGGTGCGACGCGCCATCGGGCTGGCCTTCGACTTCGAGTGGATGAACCGGCAGCTGTTTTACGGCCTGTACAAGCGCGTGGACGGCTACTTCCCGAACAGCGAGTTCCACGCCCAGGGCCTGCCAGGCGCTGACGAACTGGCCCTGCTCGAACCCCTGCGCGGCAAGCTGGCCCCCGAGGTGTTCGGCGCCGCGCCGCGCTCGCCCAGCACCGCGCCGCCGGCCAGCCTGCGAGACAACCTGCGCCAGGCCCAGGCTCTGCTGGCCGAGGCGGGCTGGACCTACCGCGACGGCGCGCTGCGCAACGCGAAGGGCGATGCCTTCACCATCGAATTCCTCACCGACCAGCCCTCGCTGGTGCGCATCGTCACCCCCTTCCAGAAGGCGTTGGAGAAATTGGGCATCCGCCTGACCTTCCGCTCGGTCGATTTCTCTCTAGCCAAGCAGAAGATGGACGCCTTCGACTTCGAACTCACCTCGGCCCGCCTGCCAGGCAGCACCTCGCCAGGCGGCGAACTGCTGGAGCGTCTGGGGTCGCAGGCGGCGGCCACGCCGGGTTCATCCAATGTCTGGGGTCTGGCCGATCCGGCGGTCGATGCCCTCCTGCAAAAGGTGGTTCAGGCCACCACCCGCGAGCAGTTGCGCGCGGCGCTGCGAGCCCTGGACCGCGTGCTCTCGAACGGTCACTACTCGGTGCCGCATTACTATGGCAGCGCCTTCCTGGTGGGGTACCGCCCCGGACGCTTCGAGCTGCCGGCGTCCATCCCGCCGTACTACGACGTGCACCAGTGGGCGATGTCCACCTGGTGGGCGTCATCGGTAAACCGCTAGACCCATCTCGACTCGCATGGCCAGCTACATCCTCAAGCGCCTGCTGCTGATGATCCCCACGCTGTTCGGGGTGCTGCTGCTCACGTTCGCGGTGATCCAGTTCGTGCCGGGCGGACCGGTCGAACAGATGGTGGCCCAGCTCCAAGGGCGTGACAGCGGGGGCGAGAGCGCCGCCAGCGCCGGGGCCGGCTACCGGGGCCGCCAGGGCGTAGACGACAAGCGCATCGCCGAGATTCGCCAGCTCTATGGCTTCGACAAGCCCGCCCACGAGCGCTTCATCCAGATGCTGGGGCAGTTCGCCCGTTTCGACCTGGGCAAAAGCTTCTACCAGCACAAGGACGTGTGGCAATTGGTCAAGGAAAAGCTTCCCGTGTCCATCAGCCTGGGCCTGTGGACGTTTTTTCTCAGTTACCTGATCGCTGTGCCCCTGGGCGTGGCCAAGGCGGTGCGTGCCGGCTCGCGCTTTGACCTCGTGAGCACGCTCTTCGTTCTTGTGGGCTATGCCATTCCCGGCTTCGTGCTCGGGGTGGCGCTGCTGGTTGTTTTCGGCGGCCAGCTGCAGTGGTTTCCCCTGCGCGGGCTCACCTCGTCCAACTGGGAGCAACTGACCCTCCTGGGCAAGGTGACCGACTACCTCTGGCATATCGCACTGCCGGTGACGGCCATGGTCCTGGGTAGCTTCGCTGTCACCGCGATGCTGACCAAGAACGCCTTCCTCGAAGAAATCCGCAAGCAGTACGTCCTGACCGCCCGTGCCAAGGGCCTGCCCGAAAACAAGGTGCTCTGGAAGCATGTGATGCGCAACGCGCTCATTCCCATCGTCACCGGGTTTCCGGCGGCCTTCATCGGTGCGTTCTTCACCGGTTCGCTCCTGATCGAGACGCTGTTTTCCCTGGACGGCCTCGGGCTCCTGAGTTACGAGAGCGTGATCCGCCGTGACTACCCGGTGGTCCTGGGCACGCTGTACCTGTTCACCCTCATTGGCCTGGTGACCAAGCTGGTGAGCGATCTGACCTACGTCTGGGTAGACCCACGTGTCAAGTTTGACTGACCCCCCCGGGGCGGCCGAAGGCCGCCTCCCCCCCGCAGGGGGGGCGCCACCGGTGGACGGGCGCAGCCCGATCCACGGTGGCCCTGGTGAAGGGCCACGCTCTGTTTCGCCGGGGCGGCGCGCCTGGCAGCGATTTCGGCGCAACCGCCTGGGCTTCGTGAGCCTCGTCATCTTCTGCGTGATGGTGGTCGCCAGCCTCTTTGCCGAGGTGATCTCCAACGACAAGCCGCTGGTGGTGCGCTACGAAGGGCAGTGGTACTTCCCGCTGGCGAAGGACTACCCCGAGAAGACCTTTGGCGGCGACTTTGCGACGCCGGCCGATTACCTCGACCCGTTCATCCGCGACCGCATCACGCGCGGCGACAACTGGGCGATCTATCCGCTCAATCCCTACGGCCCCAAGACCCTGAACTACTTCGCCAGCCGGCCCAATCCGGCAGTCCCCTCGTCCGAAAATTTCTTCGGTACCGACGACCGCGGACGTGACCTGCTGGCGCAGTTGATCTACGGCTTTCGCGTGAGCGTCCTGTTTGCGCTGGCCCTCACTGCCATCGGCACGGTGCTGGGCGTGGTCACCGGTGCAGTACAGGGCTACTTCGGCGGCAAGACCGACCTGGCCTTCCAGCGTTTCATCGAGATCTGGGGGTCGATGCCCGAGTTGTATCTCCTGATCATCTTCAGCGCGGTCTTCGCGCCCAGCGTGGCCCTCCTGCTGGTGCTGCTCTCGCTCTTTGGCTGGATGGGCCTGTCCGACTACGTGCGTGCCGAGTTCCTGCGCAATCGCCAGATGGACTACGTGCGTGCAGCGCGCGCGCTGGGCGTGGGCAACCTGCGCATCATGGCCCGGCACATCCTGCCCAATAGCATGACGCCGGTCGTGACCTTTCTCCCGTTCAGGATGTCCGCCGCCATCCTGGCACTCACGTCCTTGGACTTCCTGGGTCTGGGCGTGCCCCCCGGCACACCGTCCCTGGGCGAGCTTTTGAGCCAGGGCAAGGCCAATATCGACGCCTGGTGGATCTCGCTGTCCACCTTCGGTGTGCTGGTGATGACCCTGCTGCTCCTGACCTTCATGGGCGATGCGCTGCGTGATGCGCTCGATCCACGAAAGAACCCGTCATGAACGCGCCCCTGCTGGACGTGCGCGGCCTGTCGGTGGCCTTCGGCGCCAAGACCGTGGTTCATGGTGTGGACCTTCAACTGGCGCCGGGCGAGAAACTGGCCCTGGTGGGGGAGTCCGGCTCCGGCAAGACGGTGACCGCTCTGTCGCTGCTGCGGCTGGTGCAGAACGCGCGCCTGGCGGGCTCGGCCCTGCTGGCCGCCACGCCCGTCGCTGCGGGCGATCCGCAGCCCGGGCCGCGCGACTTGTTGGCCGTGTCCGAGCGCGAAATGCTCGGAATTCGCGGCAGCGACATCGCCATGATTTTTCAGGAGCCGATGACGGCGCTGAATCCGTTGTTCACCGTTGGCGACCAGGTGGCCGAGGTGCTGCAACTCAAACGCGGCATGGGCCGCCGCGAGGCTTGGGAGGCGGCCGTCGAGGCCCTGGCCGCCACCGGCATTCCCGAGCCGGCGCGCCGCGCGCACGCCTACCCGCACCAGCTTTCGGGGGGACAGCGCCAGCGCGCCATGATCGCGATCGCGCTGGCCTGCAGACCCCGCCTGCTCCTGGCCGACGAGCCCACCACCGCCCTGGACGTCACCCTGCGCGGACAGGTGCTGGACCTGTTGTCCGAGCTGCAACGCCAGACGGGCATGGCGGTGATGATCATCACCCACGACCTGAACCTGGTGCGCAAGTTCGCCGATCGCGTGGCGGTGATGGAAAACGGCCACCTGGTGGAACAGGGCACCGTGACCGAGGTGTTTTCTGCGCCGCGTCACCCCTACACCCGCAAGTTGATCGAGAGCCGCCCGGTGCGCGATGTGGTCGAGACCGAGGTGTCGTCCGATGCCGCTCCCATCCTGCAAGCTGACCAGGTGCGGGTGACCTATCCGGTGCCCCTGGCCGGTTTCAAGGGCTGGTTCCGACGCGGCGAGTATGTCGCTGTCCATGGCGCCGACCTGGGTCTGGCGCCGGGCCGCACCCTGGGCATCGTGGGGGAGTCCGGTTCCGGCAAATCAACCCTGGCCCTGGCGGCCCTGGGCTTGCTGCCTCACCAGGGGACGTTACGGGTCGCCGGCCAGGCCTGGGGCGAGGGCGCCAGCGCCGATCGGGCCTTGCGCCGCAGGGTGCAGGTCGTGTTTCAGGATCCGTTTTCTTCGCTGTCTCCGCGCATGACCGTGCAGGAGATCGTGGGGGAGGGCCTGCTGGTGCATGAGCCGCAGCTGCCCGAGGCGGCCCGCCGCGATCGCATCGGCCATGCGCTGGCCGACGTCGGCCTGACCGAGGCCCAGTTTCCCGGTCTCCTTGCGCGCTACCCGCATGAATTTTCGGGCGGACAGCGCCAGCGACTGGCCATCGCCAGAGCCCTGGTGGTGCAGCCGCAGCTGCTGGTTCTGGACGAACCCACCAGCGCTCTGGACGTGACCATCCAGCAGCAGGTGTTGCGTCTGCTTCAGCGGCTCCAGCGGGAGCGCCAGCTGGCCTACCTCCTGATCACCCACGACGTGGAGGTCATCCGCGCCATGGCCCACGAGGTGCTGGTGATGAAGGACGGCCATATCGTCGAGGCCGGGCCTGTGGACCAGGTGCTGGGCCACCCGCGCGAGGCCTACACCCGGGCCCTGGTGGCGGCGGCCACCTGACGGGCCCGTCATGGCCGACACCCCCCGCCAACCCACACCCATCGAAGCCTCGGAGGTCGAGGTGACCGCCGTGCGGGCCCAGGGCGCGGGTGGACAGAACGTGAACAAGGTGTCCAGCGCCGTCCACCTGCGTTTCGATATTTCGCGCTCGTCCCTGCCCGACGACCACAAGGCGCGCCTGCTGGCCCTGCGTGACCAGCGCATTACCCGAGACGGGGTGCTGGTGATCAAGGCGCAGGCGCATCGCAGCCAGGACATGAACCGGGCCGAAGCCTTCGGGCGCCTGCAGGAGCTGGTGGACAGCGTGGCGGCCCCGCCCCGGGTGCGTCGTCCGACCCGGCCGACCCAGGCCTCCCGGGTGCGTCGCCTGGAGGGCAAGAAGTTGCGGGCGGCCACGAAGCTGCTGCGGGCCCGGATCGCGCCTTAAGGCCTGTCGGCTGGCCTGCGGCGGCTGTAAAAAAACAGGCCGTATCGCTTGCAAGTGCCTGATTTTGCAGCTACAATTTCGTATCGACGACCAAAACGGGCGGTTCCCCACCGCCCGTTTTTTTTGGTCGATCGTTTTGTGCAATCGAGCACAGGGACCCGAAACCAACGTGGCTTTGCAGGACACCGTCGAACACATCGTGACCGGTCTCGGTTATGAACTGGTGGAGCTTGAGCGCTCCGCCGGCGGCTTGCTGCGCGTCACCATCGACCTGCCCTGGGTGCCCGGCGCCGAGCCCTTCGTCAATGTCGAAGATTGCGAGAAGGTCACCCGCCAGCTGCAGTTCACGCTGGAAGTGGAGGGCGCCGAGTACAAGCGCCTGGAGGTGTCTTCCCCCGGCATCGACCGCCCCTTGCGCACCGAGCGCGATTTCGAGCGCTTCGAAGGCGAGCTGGTCGACCTCACTCTGAAGGCGCCCCTGGGCGCGGCGGCAGGCGGCCAGGTGGCGGCCAACCGCAAGAAATTTCGCGGCACGCTAGAGCGCGCCGCCACCGGCTGGCAGATCACCTGGCGCGACGAGGCGCCAGCCAAGCCGGGACAGAAAGTCAGCAAGAAAAAGGAGCCGGCGCCGCTGCAGGTCCTGGGTTTCCAGCTCGATGAGCTCAAGGAAGCCCGCCTGGCGCCGGTAGTGGATTTCAAGGGGCGGCGCCCCAAGTCAGTTGCAGGAGAGTCGTGACATGAATCGTGAAATGTTGATGCTGGTCGAGGCCATCTCGCGCGAAAAGAACGTCGAGCGCGACATCGTTTTTGGTGCGGTCGAATCGGCCCTGGCCCAGGCCACCAAGAAGCTGTACGCCGGCGAGGTGGATATCCGCGTCGCCGTCGATCGCGACAGCGGCCAGTACGAGACCTTCCGCCGCTGGCTGGTGGTGCCGGACGACGCCGGCCTGCAGAACCCCGACGCCGAAGAGCTGCTCATGGACGCGCGTGACCGCGTGTCCGACGTCGAGGTGGGCGACTACATCGAAGAGCCCATCGAATCGCTGCCGATCGGTCGTATCGGCGCCATGGCGGCCAAGCAGGTGATCCTGCAGAAGATCCGCGATGCCGAGCGCGAGATGCTCCTGAACGACTTCATGTCGCGCGGCGAGAAGATCTTCGTGGGCACCGTCAAGCGCATGGACAAGGGCGACATCATTGTCGAAAGCGGTCGCGTCGAAGGGCGCCTGCGCCGCACCGAGATGATTCCCAAGGAAAACCTGCGCAATGGCGACCGCGTTCGCGCGATGATCATGGAGGTGGACCTCACTCTGCGTGGCGCGCCCATCATCCTGTCGCGCTCCGCCCCCGAATTCATGATCGAACTGTTCCGCCAGGAAGTTCCCGAGATCGAGCAGGGTCTGCTCGAGATCAAGAGTTGCGCCCGTGACCCGGGTTCGCGCGCGAAGATCGCGGTGGTTTCCCATGACAAGCGGGTCGATCCGATCGGCACCTGCGTGGGCGTGCGCGGCACCCGCGTGAACGCCGTCACCAATGAACTGGCCGGCGAGCGCGTGGACATCGTGCTGTGGTCCGAGGACCCCGCCCAGTTCGTGATCGGCGCGCTGGCCCCGGCCAACGTGTCCTCTATCGTGGTCGATGAAGAAAAGGGTGCGATGGACGTGGTGGTCGACGAGGAAAACCTCGCCATCGCCATCGGCCGTGGCGGCCAGAACGTGCGCCTGGCGTCTGATCTGACCGGCTGGAAGATCAACATCATGGACGCCAACGAATCGGCCCAGAAGCAGGCCGAGGAAACCACGGGCATCCGCAGCCTGTTCATGGAAAAGCTGGACGTCGACCAGGAGATCGCCGACATCCTAATCGCCGAGGGCTTCACCAGCCTGGAAGAAGTGGCCTACGTGCCGATCCAGGAAATGCTGGAGATCGAGGCCTTTGACGAGGACACCGTCAACGAACTGCGCACCCGCGCGAAAGATGCGCTGCTGACGATGGAAATCGCCCGCGAAGAGAGCGTCGAGGAAGTCTCGCAGGACCTGCGCAGCCTAGAGGGCCTCACGCCCGCGCTCATCGCCCAGCTGGCCGAAGCCGGCGTACAAACGCGAGACGAGTTGGCCGATCTGGCCGTCGACGAACTCACCGAGATTACCGGCCAGTCCCCCGACGAGGCCAAGTCCCTGATCATGAAGGCCCGCGAGCACTGGTTCACCAGCAGCCCCGCGGTCTCCGAGTGATGTGATGGGAGGCACCAGAACCTATGTCCAGTACGACCGTCGCCGAGTTCGCCA
>JBEEIS010000149.1:0-5550 GCA_041169755.1 Pseudomonadota bacterium
CCCTTGGCCGCCGACGAACGCGCGATGTCCAGGTTGATCACGTCGGCCGACAGGCGCGTGGCGGCGATCTCGAAGGTGGTGCGGGTGCGGGTGCTGTTCTCGAAGAACAGGTTGAACACACTCTTGCCGCGAAGCAGCGGCACCTTCTTCACTTCGCGGTCGCTGACGCTCACGAAGTTGGCTGCGGTATCCAGGATGTGGGTGATGATGTCCCGAGGCAGCCCCTCGGTCGACAGCAAATGGATCAACTCGCCGTTTTTATTGAGCTGGGGATTACGCTTGGACAACATCGCTCAGGCCCCTTCCACCTGGAAGCTGAATCGACCCTGCGCGTCGCGCGCGAGGGCCAGTGACTGATTGGGCGCAAGTGAGACGCGCGCCGCGGCCAGGTCGGCCTGCAGCGGCAGCTCGCGCCCGCCGCGATCGACCAACACCGCCAGCTGCACGCCGGCGGGACGCCCATAGTCGAACAGTTCGTTGATCGCGGCGCGGATCGTGCGGCCGGTGTAGAGCACGTCATCCAGCAGCAGGATGCGGGCGCCCTGCACGTCAAAGGGCAACTGGGTCTGCTGGCTCGTGCCAGACAGGCCGCGCTGCGCGAAGTCGTCGCGGTGCATCGCCGAAGAGATCACGCCGGGCTGACCGGTCAGGGCCAGGTCCTTGTGCATGCGCTCGGCCAGCCAGGCACCGCCGGAGGTGATGCCGACCAGGCGAGTCTGGGGTGTCATGAGCTGGCGCACGCCCCGAAGGAGCTCTTGATAAAGCGCCTCGGCGTCAAGCAGCAGGTTGCCGGCAGGGGCAGCGGTCATCCAATACTCCTGAGAAACTGTTCAAGGATCACGCAGGCAGCGCCGGCGTCCGGGTCGGCCGCGCCATCGGCCAGGGCCTCGGTGGTGCT
Source organism: Pseudomonadota bacterium (assembly GCA_041169755.1). Lineage (GTDB taxonomy): Bacteria > Pseudomonadota > Gammaproteobacteria > Burkholderiales > Burkholderiaceae_C > Ramlibacter. The sequence continues at coordinate 899 of JBEEIS010000149.1, forward strand.
GTATCGCTCGTCCACCTCGTACACCGGCAGCGGCACCCGCGCACCCAGCTGGCGGGCGAACTTGCGGGCCATCGCCGTATTCTCGTGGCTCGCGCCGTCGGGATGGAAGGGCACCCCCACCACCAGGGCGTCGGGCTGCCACTGGCGCACCCAGTCCTGCGCTTGCTGCAGGCGGGCCTCGTTGGATTCGGCCTGGATCGTGCGCTGGGGTGTGGCGCGGGCCAGCAGGCGGTTGCCGGTGGCGACACCGGTGCGCTTGCGCCCGACGTCGAAAGCGAGAAAGGTCTGGAAGTGGGAAGGTACGCGGTGGGACGGCCCATCAGCGCTCATGCATGCCCCGCCTCGGAGGACAGCATCCAGGCCTGCAGCCCCAGCAGGGCCAGCGCCTTGTCGTAACGCTGTTCGACCGGCGTGTCGAAGATGACGGTCGCATCGGCGCCCACCGTGAGCCAGCTGTTTTCGCCGATCTCGGACTCGAGCTGGCCCTCGCCCCACTGCGCGTAACCCAGGGACACCAGCACCTTGCGGGGGCCGGCGCCGGTGGACAGCGCCTCCAGGACGTCCTTGGAGGTGGTCATCTCCAGCCCGCCGGGGATGGTGAGGGTGGAGGCGTAGACGGTTTCGTCGGGCTGGTCGGTACCGGCGAAGACGGCCTCATGCAGCACGAAGCCGCGCTCGGTGGCCACAGGCCCCCCCTGGTAGACGGGCGCGCCCACCAGGTCGGGGCGGGTCAGGGGCAGTTCGACCTTGTCGAACAGGTTTTTCAGGCTGATGTCGCTGGGCTTGTTGATCATGATGCCCAGAGCGCCGCGGGCGCTGTGCTCGCACAGGTAGACCACGCTGCGGTTGAAGGTCTCGTCCTGCAAGCCCGGCATGGCGATCAGGAAATGATGCGTCAAATTGATGGGGTCGGCATCCGCGGGCATGATGGCGATTTTACCCACCCCACCCGGCCATGACAGCGGCTCCCCTGGACAAGCCCTACGACACGCATTACCCGGCCGGCATGATGTGGTTCCGCCGCGACCTGCGGGCCCATGACAACGCTGCCCTCCACCGCGCCCTGCGGGCCTGCCGCCAGGTGCACGCGGTGTTCGTCTTCGACCGGGCCATCCTGGACGCCCTGCCCCGCCGCGACCGTCGGGTGGAATTCATCCAGGAGTCCCTGGTCCAACTTGACGAGGCCCTGCGCACGCTGGCGGGCCGGGCCGAGGCCGGCCTCATCGTGCGTCACGCGGTGGCCCATGACGAGATCCCCCGGCTGGCCCGAGAGCTGGGGGTGCAAGCGGTGTTCGCCAACCACGACTATGAGCCCCAGGCCCTGGCCCGCGACGCCGCGGTGCGCGGCGCGCTGGCCGATGCTGGCATCGCCCTGCACACCACCAAGGACCAGGTCGTTTTCGAGCGCACCGAGGTCGTGACGCAAGCAGGTCGGCCCTATGCGGTCTTCACCCCCTACAAGAACGCCTGGCTGGCCAAGGTCGATGCCGACGACCTCCAGCCCCATGACGTGCAGGCCCATGCGGGCGCGCTGGCCGAAAGGCCCGCCGCCCATCGCCGCACGGTGCCCACCCTGGCCGACATCGGCTTTGAGCCGACCAACCTGCGCGAGCTGGCCCTGCCCCTGGGCTTGGCGGGCGGGCAGCAGCTGTTCGAGGATTTCCGTCGCCGGATCGACGCCTACCGCGACACCCGCGACTTCCCGGCGGTGCGCGGCCCCAGCTACCTGAGCGTGCACCTGCGCTTTGGGACCGTGTCGATCCGCGAGCTCGCGCGCACGGCCCATGGCCTGGTGCAGGCAGGCAGTGCCGGCGCCATCACCTGGCTCAGTGAATTGATCTGGCGCGACTTCTACTTTCAGGTGCTGGCCAACTTCCCGCATGTGGTGGACGCGCGAGGCCACAGCCACAGCTTCAAGCCCGAATACGACGCCATCGCCTGGGAACACGGCAAGCACGCGAAAGAACTCTTTGCCGCCTGGTGTGAAGGCCGCACCGGCTACCCGCTGGTGGACGCGGCGATGCTGCAGCTCAATCAGAGCGGCTACATGCACAACCGCCTGCGCATGGTGACCGCGAGTTTTCTGACCAAGGACCTGGGCATCGACTGGCGCTGGGGCGAAGCGTATTTCGCGCTGCACCTGAACGACTTCGACCTGGCTGCCAACAACGGCGGCTGGCAATGGGCCAGTTCATCGGGCTGTGACGCGCAGCCCTATTTCCGCATCTTCAACCCGGTGAGCCAGAGCCGCAAGTTCGACCCCGAAGCCAAGTTCATCCTGCGCTACCTGCCCCAGCTGGCGGGCCTGCCCGCCCAAGCCGTGCACGAGCCGTGGACGGCCTCGCCCCTGGAGCTGGCCTCGGCCGGCCTGACCCTGGGCCAGGACTATCCGCTGCCTGTGGTGCGCCATGACGAGGCCCGCGCCCTCACGCTGCAACGCTACGCGGTGGTGAAGAAAGCGGCCTGATCCCCTCAGCGGGCGCCGGTGTAGCGGCGCACCAGCGCCAGGAGTTCGTCCTCGGCGTAGGGCTTGCCCAGATAGTGGTTCACGCCCAGCCCTGTGGCGTGATCGCGGTGCTTGGATGCGATGCGCGAGGTGATCATCACCACCGGCAGCTCGCGCCAGCGCGCATCGCCACGCAGGTTGCGCACCAGGTCGAAGCCGTCCATGCGAGGCATCTCGATGTCCGACAGCACCATCGACGGCGTCTCCAGGGCCAGCTGCTCCAGGGCCTGCAGGCCGTCGCTGGCGAGCGCGACGCGGTAGCCCTCACGCAGCAGCAGGCGCTGGGTCACTCGCCGCACCGTCATGGAGTCGTCCACCACCAGCACCAGGGGCACCGGTGCGGACGCTGCAAGGGTGTCGGCAGGTCTCGCCTCCTGCGGCCCGTGCACGCGGCCGGTCGGCTGCCCCGCGGCATAGGCACGGGCCGGCTCGCCATGGATCGCGGCCAGGGCCACGGGGTTGTAGATCAGGACCACCGCACCGGAGGGCAGCACGGTCACACCCGCCAGGCCTGGCAAGCGCGCGAGCTGGGGGCCCAGGTGCTTGACCACCACCTCCTGCTGGCCTTGCACCTCATCGACCTGCAGCGCAAGCCGCTGGGCGGCGCTGCGTAGCATCACCACCGGTTGCGAGCGCGTGGCGGATTCGGTGCTGCGGGGAGAGGACTGCAGCAGGGCCCCTGCCCAGAAAAACGGCACGGCCTGACCCTCATGGTGGAACCCGCCGGCGTCCTGGGCGGCCACCAGGGCCGGCCCGGTGGCGTTGACCACGCCTTCGACCAGGGGTACGGGTACCCCGAAGACCCGGTCGTCGCATCGCAGGATCACCACCTGGGTGACCGCGGTGGTCAAGGGCAGCACCACCTCGAAGCAGACCCCCTGGCCGGCCTGGCTGCGCGTGTCGATGCGTCCGCCCAGGGCCTGCACTTCGGTACGGACCACGTCCATGCCGACGCCACGCCCCGCCAGTTGCGAGACTTCGGACGCCGTGGAAAAACCCGGCGTGAACACCAGACGGGCGGCCTCGGCCGGCGTGACTTCGGTATCGGATGCCAGCAGACCCAGGGCGATGGCTTTGTCGCGGATGCGGGCCAGGTTCAGCCCACCACCGTCATCTTCGAAGCGGATGGAGACGTCATTGCCCTCCTGGACCAGACGCACCGTGAGCTGGCCGGTGGCGGGCTTGCCGGCCGCAGCCCGGACCGCCGCCGGCTCGATGCCATGAACCACCGCGTTGCGCAGCAGGTGCTCGAAGGCCGGCGTCATGCGGTCCAGGATGCCGCGATCCATTTCGATCGCGCCGCCCTGGATGTCCAGGCGGGCGGGCTTGCCCGACTCCTGGGCCGCCAGGCGAACGACGCGGTGCAGCCGGTCGGCGATCGCGTCGAATTCGAGCATGCGCGTGCGCAGCAGGTCGCGCTGCAGCTCACGGGTCTGGCGGGTCTGCGCCGACAGGCTGTCCTCGCAGGACTCCACCGTACGCTGCAGGGTGCGCTGCACCGAAGCGACGTCGCCCACGCTCTCGGCCATGAGGCGTGCGAGCTCCTGGACGCGGGTGTAGCGGTCGAACTCCAGCGGGTCGAAATCTGCGACCGTGTCCTTGGCGCGGTGGGACTGCATCTGCAACTCCGACTGCAGCTCGAGGTCGCGCAGCTGCGTGCGCAGGCGCTCGAGGTCGACAGCGAGTTCGTGCAGGGCCTCGCGGATCTGGCCGACATCGGAAGCCAGGCGCGCGCGCGTGATCATCACCTCGCCGGCCTGATTGACCAGACGGTCCAGCAGCTGGGCCCGCACACGCACGACGGCGTGGCCCGGGCGTGTGGGCGCGGGCGCGGGTGCGGGTGCGGGTGCGGGTACAGACTCGGGCTCGGCCTGTTCGGTTGCGGGCGCAGACCGTTCGAGCGCTGGGGGCGCATGCGCGGGGACTGACCTCGGTGCGGCGACCGCCGCGAACGTCGGTGCGGTGAGGGTCGTCTCGGGCGGACCCACAGGCACTGGATCGGCTTGTGGTGTGCCACCCGCGCGTAGCGTATCGAACGCCGATTGGAACGCGTCGAAACCCTGCAGCAAGGGCTCGATGTCAGCACTGGACACCGGGAGCTTGAATCCCTCGACCAGGGATTCGAGTGCATGGGCCTGGTCACCCA
>JBEEIS010000150.1:0-10446 GCA_041169755.1 Pseudomonadota bacterium
CCCGGTGCGCTTTGACGCCCACCTGTGGTTTCCGGGCATCGTCCAACCGAAAGAACACAGCTTCTACATCACGGTCTGCCTGCTGCATGCGAAGAGCCGCGGGCGGGTCAGCCTGCGATCGACCGACCCGAAGGCCGCGCCACGCATCGCCCTGAACCTGTTCTCCGACCCGCATGATGTGCAGACCCTGCGCGCCGGCCTGCGTGCCGCCCGCGAGATCTACCGCATGGCGCCTCAGGCCGGAATGATCGACACCGAAACCATTCCCGGCGTGCATGTGACCAGCGACGCTGACATCGACCGCTCCATCCACGAGCTCGGCGGCATCACCCACCACCCGGTGGGCACCTGCGCGATGGGCACAGGCCCGAAGGCCGTCGTCGATCCGCAGCTGCGGGTGCACGGGGTGCAGGGACTGCGGGTGGTCGACGCGTCCGTCATGCCCACCATCCCTGGCGCCAACACCAACGCCGCCACGGTGATGATCGCCGAGAAGGCCAGCGACATGATCCTGGGCCTGCCGCCGCTGCCCGCGCGCAGCGCCGACGCCCGCACCCCACCCGGCGCCACGACCCGGGCCTCCGCCGAAAGCCTGCCCGCATGAACGCCCCCGCCTCCCCCCCAGCACGCCCCGCGATCCTGCAGCAGCCCCTGCGCATGCTGGTTAACGGCCAGTGGATCAGCGCACGCGGTGACGCCCGCATGGACGTGACCGACCCCAGCACCGGCCAGACCCTGGCCAGCGAATCCCTGGGCGGTGCCCACGAGATCGACCTGGCGGTGCAGGCGGCGCGGCGCGCCTTTGAGGGCGGGGCGTGGCCACGTCTGCGGCCCGCCGAGCGCGCACGCCTCTTGCGCAAGCTGGCCGACCTCGTCGAGCGCCACGCCGACGAACTCGCGCTGCTGGAGACCCTCAACACCGGCAAGCCTCTGGGCGTCGCCCGCATGTTCGACGTCGGCTTCTCGATCGAGAACCTCCACTACAACGCCGGCTGGGCCACCAAGCTCCATGGCGAAACGCGCGCTGTCTCGCTGCCCGGCGACTGGCAGGCCTACACCCTGCGCGAGCCGGTCGGCGTCGTCGGCCTGATCGTGCCCTGGAATGTGCCGCTGGCCATGGCCGTGGGCAAAGTCGCTCCGGCCCTGGCGGCCGGCTGCACCGTGGTCCTCAAGCCCGCCGAGCTCACGCCGCTCACCGCCCTGCGTCTGGGCGAACTGGTGCTGGAAGCCGGCTTTCCGCCGGGCGTGGTCAATATCGTCACCGGCCTGGGCCATGAGGCAGGCCAGGCGCTGGCCGAACACCCGGGCGTGGACAAGATCGCCTTCACCGGCTCCACCGCAGTGGGCAAGGCCATCGTGGCTGCATCGGCCGGCAACCTCAAACGCGTGGCCCTGGAGCTGGGTGGCAAGTCACCGGTCTTCATCTTTGCCGACGCCGACCTCGAACGGGCCATCGAAGGCGCCGCGCGCGGCATCTTCAGCAACAGCGGCCAGGTCTGCGCCGCGGGCTCGCGCCTGTTCATCCACCGAAGCGTGGCCGACCGGGTGATCGCGGGCCTGTGCGAGCGCGCCGGCAAGCTGCGTGTGGGCAGCGGCCTCACCCCCGGCGTGGAGATCGGCCCGCTGATCTCGCAGCGCCAGCGCGAACGCGTTTTGGGCTACATCGACTCGGGCCGCGAGGAAGGCGCACAGATCGTCGCGGGCGGCGCAGCGGTGCCCGGCGAGGGCTTCTTTGTCCAACCCACCCTCCTGGTCAACACCCGACCCGACATGCGCGCGGTACGCGAGGAAATCTTCGGGCCGGTGCTGTGCATCCGGACCTTCGACGACGACAGCCTGGAGCAGCTGGCCGCGCGGGGCAACGACACCGAGTACGGCCTGTCGGCCAGCATCTGGACACGCGACCTGCGCATCGCCCACCAGATGGTGCGGCGGCTGCAGGCCGGTAATGTGCGAGTGAATGCCGCCGCTGCGCCGGACTTCGCCATGCCCTTTGGCGGCTACAAGCAATCGGGCTGGGGCCGCGAGAACGGGCGTGAGGGCGTCGAGGCCTACACCGAGCTCAAGTCCGTCGCCATCGACCTGAACTGATTCCACGGAAAGACCTGACCCCATGAGCCTGAACGGCACCGCCTGCATCGTCGGCGCCTACGAGCACCCGACCCGCCTGGCCACCGACCAGTCCGTCCTGCGTCTGCATGCCGACGTGGCGCGCGGCGCGCTGGCCGACGCCGGCCTCACCCGCGACGACATCGACGGCTACTTCTGCGCCGGCGACGCGCCGGGCCTGGGCACGGCCACCGTGGCCGAGTATCTGGGTCTGAAGCTGCGCCATGTCGACTCCACCGAATGCGGTGGCTCCGCGCCCCTCTTGCATGTGGCGCACGCTGCCGAGGCGATTGCCGCCGGACGCTGCAACATCGCCCTCATCACCCTGGCTGGCCGCCCGCGCGCCGCGATGGCCGAAGCCCAGGCCAAGGCCGCCGCGGCGGCGGCCGCTGCCGGCGCCGACGGCAAGCCCGCCAAGCCGCCCCTGGCCCTGCGCCCACCTGACCCCGACGCGCCCGAGCTCGCCTTCGAGCTGCCCTATGGCCCGGCCACGCAGAACCTCTACGCCATGGTGGCCAAGCGCCATATGCACGAGTTCGGCACCACGTCCGAGCAACTGGCGTGGATCAAGGTGGCGGCCTCGCATCACGCACAGCACAACCCCCACGCCATGCTGCGCAACGTGGTGACGGTAGACGACGTGGTGAACTCGCCGATGGTGAGTGATCCGCTGCACCGGCTCGATTGCTGCGTCATGAGCGACGGCGGTGGCGCGCTGATCGTGGCGCGTCCCGAGATCGCACGCCAGCTCAAACGCCCGGTGGTCATGGTGCGCGGCACCGGTGAGGCCCCCAAGCATGGCATGGGCGGCCAGATCGACCTCACCTGGTCGGCCGCTGCCTGGTCGGGCCCGCGCGCCTTCGCCGAGGCGGGCATCACGCCGGCCGACATCCAGTACGTGTCGCTGTACGACAGCTTCACCATCACCGTGCTGATGCAGCTGGAAGATCTGGGCTTTTGCAAGAAGGGCGAAGGCGGCAGGTTCGTGGCCGACGGCAACCTGATCGCCGGCACGGGCAAGCTGCCGTTCAACACCGACGGCGGTGGCTTGTGCAGCAACCATCCGGCCAACCGCGGCGGCGTCACCAAGGTGATCGAGGCTGTGCGCCAGCTGCGTGGCGAGGCCCATCCTGCGGTGCAGGTGCCTGGTTGTACCTGGGCGCTGGCCAGCGGCATTGGCGGCGCGCTCGCTTCGCGCCACACCGCGGGCACCCTGATCATGGAAAGGCTCTGACCATGCGCAAGATTCCCGCCCCCCGCACCCTGCCCGAGACGCAGGCCTACTGGCAGGCCGCCGACGAAGGCCGCCTGCTGGTCAAGCAGTGCGAATCCTGCGGCCAATACCACCATTACCCGCGCGACATCTGCCCCCACTGCCTCTCAGACCAAACCGTCTGGCGCGACGCTGCAGGCACCGGCACCGTCTACTCCTTCAGCACCCTGGGCAAGGGCGAAGACGCCTACACCCTGGCCTATGTCACCCTGGCCGAAGGCGTGACGATGATGACCAACCTCGTCGACTGCGACCCCGCCGCCGTGCGTATCGGCCAGCCGGTGCGGGTGGTGTTCAAACCCTCGCAGGGTGGCCACGCGGTGCCCATGTTCACGCCCGCCTGAGGAAAGCGCCCGCATGCCCACCGCCACCCCCGCCTCCGGCGCCGGCCCCCGCAAGGGCCCGCTCGCGCGTTTCACCGTCCTGGACGCCACCCGCGTGCGTGCCGGCCCCTCGGCCGTGCGCACCTTCGCCGACCTGGGCGCGCGCGTGATCAAGCTGGAGATCCCGCCCGGCGCTCCGGGCGGCGACGACATGATCGGCGGGCGCGATCACAACCGCGCCGACTACGAGAACCTGCACCGCAACAAGGAAAGCCTCACCCTCAACATGAAGGAGCCCGAGGGTCTGGAAATCCTGCACGCGCTGGTGCGCCAGGCCGACGTCTTCATCGAGAACTACCGCCCCGACGTGAAATACCGCCTGGGCATCGGCCCCGAGGACCTGCGCAAGATCAATCCGCGCCTGGTCTACGCCAGCATCTCCGGCTTCGGGCAGGACGGCCCCAGCGCGGGCTGGCCCGGCTTCGACTCCATCGCCCAGGGCATGGGGGGCCTCATGAGCGTCACCGGCAAGCCGGGCGAAGGCCCGCTGCGCGTGGGCATCCCGATCGCCGACCTGTGCGCCGGCCATTTCTGCGCGCAGGCGGTGATGGCCGCCCTCCTGGAGCGAGAGACCACCGGAGAAGGCCAGTGGGTGCAGACCTCCCTGCTGGAGGCGCAGATCGCGATGCTGGATTTCCAGGCGGCGCAATGGCTGTTCGACAGCAAGGTACCTACCGCCAACGGCAACGAGCATCCGCTCACGGTACCCACCGGCGTCTTCGCCACCTCGGACGGCTACATCAACATTGCGGCCATTGGCCAGACCATGTGGAAGCGCCTGTGCGAGGCCCTGGAGGCGCCGCAGCTGGTCGATGAACCGGGCTTTGGCTCCGACCCTGAGCGGGTCAAGCACCGCGACCAGGTGAATGCCGCCGTGGGCGCGCGATTCAAGACCCGCACCACCACTGACTGGACCGAGCGCCTGCTGAAGGCCGGCGTACCCTGCGGCCCGATCCACACGGTGGACCGCCTGTTCGACGACCCTCAGGTCAAGCACCTGGGCATGGCCCGTCCCCTGCATCACCCGGAGCTGGGCGATGTGGCGGTGGTGGCATTGCCCATGCAGTTTTCTGCGCACCCGCGTGACGCGGGGCCGCTCACCCCGGCCCCCGAGCAGGGCGCGCAGACCGATGCCATCCTCTCGGGCCTGGGCTATCCCCCCGAGAAGATCGCACAATGGCGTGAACGCTTCGTCGTCTGAACCTCAGAGAAAACCCCTCCATGGCCCGCCTCGTCGCCGCCTTCGGCTCCTCTCACAGCATCATGCTGGTCTCGCAGCGCGAGGACTGGCAGCATGGCTTTCGTGTCATCGACACCAAGAACACCCATTACTACGACCGCCAGGGCAACAAGACGAACTACGACGCCCTGATGGCTGCTGCGCCCTCGGGCACCGAGGCCATGGTCACGCCCGAGAAAATGGGTGAGCGTTTCGACGCTGCCCAGGCAGCGATGGACCGTCTGGGTGAGCGCATACGCGCAGCGCGCCTCGATGTGTTGTTCATCGTGGGCGATGACCAGACCGAGTTGTTTCGCACCAGCAACAACCCCGCCGTCGCCCTCTTCTACGGCCCCACCATCCGCAACACCGCACGGACGCCCGCCTCGCCTACCGACCACTGGACTCACAGCGCACGCATGTGGCGCCATGAACCCGCCCAGGACCGCGAGTACCCGGTGAAGGCCGACCTGGCTGAATGGTTGATCCGCCAACTGAGCGACCGCGACTTCGACGTCGCCGCGATGGACGGCCTGGAACCCGGGCAGTCCGAGGGCCATGCCTTTCAGTTTGTGCACCGCCGCCTGCTCGGGGACCACGCCCTCCCGGTCATCCCCGTGATCCTCAACACCTTCGACCCGCCCAACCAGCCCACACCGCGCCGCTGCGTCGCCCTGGGCCGCGCCCTGCGCGAGCTGGTGGCCCAGTGGCCGCAGGACCTGCGCGTAGGCGTGATCGCCTCGGGGGGGCTTAGTCACTTCGTGGTCGATGAAGAACTGGACCAGCAAGTGATCGACGCCATCCGCCGCAAGGACAGCGCTGCGCTCGCGGCCTTCGACCCCAAGCGCCTGCAGGCTGGCAGCTCCGAGATCCGCAACTGGCTGGTGGTGGGCGAGATGGCCCGCGACCTGGACCTGGAGCACGTGGACTACATTCCCGGCTACCGCACGCCCGCCCTCACCGGCACGGGTCTGGCCTTCGCGCACTGGAAAGTGCTGGACTGAACCTCCTTGACCGAATCCAACGCCGTCGAACCCCTGAATCCTTGAAAGTCTGATTTCATGAGCGATCCCTCCGTCCAACGCCTGCGCCGGCTCGACGCCTGCGCGGTCTCCGACGCCCTGGACAAGCTGGGCCTGCCCGGCGTGGTCACTGGCCTCACCCAACGCAGTGGTCCCGACCAGGGCGGCGGGCGCATCGCGGGCCGCGCCGTGACCATGAAGGTCGGCCCCGGCGAACCCCCACCCGGCCCGTCGGTGCACCTGGGGTGTACCGCCATCGCCCATGCCGGCCCGGGCCATGTGATCGTGGTCGAACAACGCAGCGGCGTGGAAGCCGGCTGCTGGGGCGGCCTGCTCACGCTGGGCGCCAAGGTGCGCGGCACCGAGGGCGTGGTGGCCGATGGCCCGCTGCGCGATGTCGATGAAGCCATAGGCTACCGATTCCCAGTCTTCAGCCGCAGCCTGACCTCGCGCACCGCGCGCGGGCGGGTGGTCGAACTGGGCACGCAGGTGCCAGTCACCATCGGCGCGGGCGCCGAGGCGGGCGGCCAGGTCACAGTGAATCCGGGCGACTATGTACTCGCCGACCGCAGCGCGGTGATCTTCATCGCCCCAGCCCACATCGAGCGCGTGCTCGAGGCCGCCGAAATGATCGTTGCCAAGGAAGCCGCCATGGCAAAGGCCATCCAGGCCGGCACGCCCATCTCCGAGGTGATGGGCGGCAACTACGAGAACATGCTCAAGAAAGAGACGACATGACGCCCCCCCAAGACCGCAACGTCGAACGCGCTGCGAAGATGGACACCGCCACCCTCAGCGACGCGCTAGACAAGCTGGGCATCGCCGGCCAGTGCTATCGCATCAAGCCGCGCGACGTCGAGTTCCGCATGGCCGGCCGGGCCTGGACCCTGCTCTATGGCCCCGCCGGCAACCCGCCCGGCACTGTGGGCGATTACATCGACGACGTGCCCCCGGGCAGCGTCATCGTCTTGGACAACGGCGGCCGCGACGACGCCACGGTCTGGGGCGACATCCTCACCGAGATCGCCTACCAACGTGGCATCGCCGGCACCCTGATCGACGGTGTCTGCCGCGACACCCGCCTGTGCCGCTCACTGGGCTACCCGATCTTCAGCAAGGACCACTGGATGCGCACCGGCAAGGACCGCGTGCAGGTCGAGGCGACCGGCGTGCCGGTGAACATCGGCAACGCGCGCGTGGCTCCCGGCGATATCGTCAAGGGCGACTGCGACGGCGTGATCGTGATCCCCAAGGAACACGAGGACCGCGTACTGGACACCGCCGAAGCCATCGAGGCCGCCGAGGACCAGATCCGCAGCGCGGTCCGCAGCGGCATGCGCCTGGATGAAGCGCGCAAGCAGTTCAAGTACCACCAGCTGCAGACGCGGGAGGCGAAATGAGCACGTCTCCCCGTTTCGACGACAAGCGCACGACCCGCCTGGACGTGCCGCGCCTGCCGACCGACCTGGTGCGGGCCGCGGCCGCACTGCCCACCGCCACCTTGCACGAGGCCGGCAAGAAGATCGGCGCCCTGCCCTCGGCCATCAAGCCGGTGGCCCCGCATTTCCGCTTCGCGGGCCAGGCGCTGACGGTGCATTCCCCCGGGGGCGACAACCTCTGGCTGCACCGTGCACTCGACGTGGCCCAGGCCGGAGACGTGCTGGTGGTCTATTGCAACGGCGCCTACGAGCATGGCTACTGGGGCGAGATCATGACCACGATGGCGCAGGTACGCGGCCTGGCGGGCCTCGTCATCGACGGCTGCGTGCGCGATGGCGTGCTGCTCGGAGAGATCGGCTTTCCAGTGTTCGCGCGTGGCCTTTGCATTCAGGGCACGGGCAAGGACTTTGGCGCCACCGGATGGATCAACCACCCGGTGATGATGGGCGAGATCGTGGTGCAGGCGGGCGACCTGGTGGTGGGGGACGGCGACGGCGTCGTGGCCATTCCTGCTGCGCGCGCCGCCGAGATCGTCGCGGCGGGCCAGATCCGTGAGGCCGACGAAGCCGTCATCCTCAAGCGCCTGCAGGCGGGCGAGACCACGATGTCCATCTACGGCTTTGACAAGAAGTGACGGCGGTCACCCTCGACGCATGACCGCTGCCGCCGCCGCACCGTCCACGCCCCGGATCAACCTCGTCGGCGGCGTGGCCACGATCACCCTGAACCGCCCCGCGCATCGCAACCGGCTGGAAGACGCAGACTTGCATGCGCTGATGGAAGCTTTCGCGCGGTTCGACGCCGACCCGCAGGTGCGGGTGGTGGTGCTCACCGCCAACACCGAGGGACAGCCTCGACCGGTGTTCTGCGCGGGCTACCACATCGGCGACTTCGACGGTGCGAACCACGACCCCGGTCTGTTCGAGCGCGTGGCCGATGCCTTGGCCCACCTGCGCGCGGTGACGATCTGTGCACTCAATGGCAGCGTGTATGGCGGGGCAACCGACTTCGCCCTGGCCTGCGACCTGCGCATTGGCCTGGCGGGCACGGAGCTGCGCATGCCCGCGACGGCGCTGGGGCTGCACTACTACCCGAGTGGTTTGCAACGCTACGTGGCGCGATTGGGTATCTCCGGTGCCAAGCGCGCCTTCCTCACCGCGCGCCCGTTTAGCGCGCAGCAGCTGCAAGCGCTGGGCGCCTTCGAAGAACTGGCTCCGACGCAGGAGGCCCTGCAGGCCAGCGTGGACACACTGGCCGCCGAGATCTGCACCCTCGCACCGCTGGCGGTGCAGGCGACCAAGCAGTCCCTCAATGAAATTTCCAGTGGCCGCAACGACCTGGCGGCCATGCGCGAACGCGAGCGGCTCACGTCCACCAGCAAGGACTTCGCAGAAGGCCGACGGGCCTTCCAGGAAAAACGCACGCCGCAGTTTCGGGGGGAGTGAACGCGGCGAATGGGCGGGAAGCCGGGAGGTCCGGCGTCCTCGGCCCTCAGGCCCGCTGCGCCACCCAGTCCTGCACCGACTTCAAGGCCGCCGGTAGCGCGCTGGCATCGGTGCCGCCCGCCATCGCCAGGTCCGGCTTGCCGCCGCCCTTGCCACCGACCTGCTGCGCCACGAAGTTGGCGAGTTCACCGGCCTTGACCTGCCCCATGCGGTCGGCCGTCACGCCGGCAGCGATCTGCACCTTGCCGCCGTCCACTGCGGCGAGCACGATGGCCGCCGACTTGAGCTTGTCCTTGAGCTTGTCCATCGTCTCGCGCAGGGTCTTGGCGTCGGCGCCGACCAGCGTGGCCGCCAGCACCTTCATGCCCTTGACGTCCACGGCCTGCGCGATCAGCTCGTCGCCCTGACTGGAGGCCAGCTTGCCCTTGAGCGCGGCGACTTCCTTTTCCAGCGTGCGCACCTGCTCCATCACCTGCCCGATCCGCGATTGCAGTTCGGCGGCGGGCGCCTTCAAGGAGGCAGCAGCAGCCTGGACCATCGCCTCCACCTGTTGCAGGTAGGCCAACGCGTTCACACCGGTGACCGCCTCGATACGACGCACGCCTGCCGCCACACCGGATTCACCCACCACCTTGAACAGGCCGATGTCGCCTGTGCGCTGCACGTGCGTGCCGCCGCACAGCTCGCGGCTGGAGCCGATGTCCAGCACACGCACGGTCTCGCCGTACTTCTCGCCAAACAGCATCATGGCGCCGGTGGCCTTGGCTGATTCGATATCCATCACCCGCGCCTGCGTCGCGTGGTTGTCCAGGATCTCGGCGTTCACACGGGCTTCGATCTCGCGCACCTGGGCCGGCGTGACTGGCGCGTTGTGTGTGAAGTCAAAGCGCGTCTTGTCGGCATCGACCAGCGAGCCCTTTTGCTGCACATGGTCGCCCAGCACCTCGCGCAGGGCCTTGTGCATCAGGTGCGTCACCGAGTGATTGCGCATGGTCGCGGCGCGGCGCACCATATCGACCTGGGCGGTCACTGCGTCGCCCACCGAGATCGCGCCCTGGGTCAGGGTGCCGTGGTGACCGAAGACGTCGGCCTTGATCTTCTGAGTGTCGTCCACCGTAAAGCGGGCCGAGCCGACGGCGATCGCACCCGCATCACCCACCTGGCCGCCGCTTTCGGCGTAGAAGGGGGTGGTATCGAGCACCACCACGCCCACCTGGCCGGTCTTCATCTGCGCCACCGGGGTGCCGTCCACGTACAGGGCCACGACCTTCGCCGGCGCCTCGAGCTTCTCGTAGCCCACGAAGGCGTTGGCCGCGCCGGTGTACTCCAGTGCGCGGTCCATCTTGAATTTGCCGGCGGCACGGCCCGCAGCCTTTTGCTTGTCCATCGCGGCCTGAAAGCCCGACTCATCGACCGACACACCCCGCTCGCGGCACACGTCGGCCGACAGGTCCAGCGGGAAGCCGTAGGTGTCGTGCAGCTTGAAGGCCACCTCGCCGGGCAGCACCTTGGCGCCGTCCTTGAGGGCAGCGTCCAGGATGTCCATGCCGTTTTC
>JBEEIS010000151.1:0-16842 GCA_041169755.1 Pseudomonadota bacterium
TCTTGAATCGTGCTCATGTCCTGCCTTGTGTTTCTCAGGTCCGCATCGGACCGTTAACGACCTCACGCACCAGCGCAACGACACGATCCATGTCGGCGTCGCACAGGTCCGGAAAGAAGGGTAGGCCCAGCAGGGTCTCGGCCAAACTCGGCGCAACGACAAGGGGGCTCAGAAGCTCGAGCGGTCCCAAGGCTGGGTGCTGGTGAATCAGGGGCTGGTACCAACGCCGGGTCTGCACGCCCTGCGCCTGGCATTGATGTTCGAGCCGATCTCGCAGCGCGCCAGATTCCAGGCGTACCGGCAAGACGCTGGGCGCATGCAGTCCCGTGTCTTGTTGAAGCTGCAACCTGGTCCCCAAGACAGGGCCGAGGGCGTGGCTGTAGCGCTCCAGCACGCGCCGCCTCGCCTGGACCTGCTCAGACCACATCGCGAGGTGGGCCAGGCCGATGGCGGCGTGGTATTCAGACATCTTGGCGTTACTCGCCAGGCTGGTGTGCGCCAGACCAATCCCGAAGTTGGTCATGGCCCGCAGCCTCTGCGCTTGCTTGGCATCTCGGGTCACCACCAGCCCCCCCTCGCCGCAGCTGAGCGCTTTGGTGGCGTGCAAGCTGAAGACGGCCATGACGCCGGGAGCGGTTTTCTGTGCGCCGAAAGCGGCAGCGGCATCAATGAGCACCAGAACTCCGGTGCGCGCCGACCACTCGGACCACGCCTGGGCGTCCTGGGGCATGCCGAAGGCGCTGACTGGCATCACGGCGGCAATGCCCTGGCGTTTTGGTTGCTCGGGCAGCTGGTCGGGCGTGAGCAGCCAGGTGTGCGTGTCGACATCGGCCGCCACTGGGAGATGCCCGCAACGCTGGACGGCCGTGGCCGAGGCGGGAAATGTCAGAGCAGGAATCACCACCTTACTGCTGGGCGGCAAGTCCATGGCCGCCAGGGCCAGTTCAAGCCCTTGCGTAGCGTTCCCGGTGAGCACGCCATGCACGGTCTTGCCATCGAGTTGGCCCTGGGCGCGCTCCAAGCGATCGCGCAGTTCTTCGACAAGGGGGCCGAAGTTGGTGTAGTGCCGGCGTTCATCGATTCGACGAAGGTACGGCAGCAGCGCTTGAGCGTCTGGCAGCAAGGGGCGCATCAGGGGGATGCTGCCCGCCGCTGTTTCATGGACGCTCGCGCGCTTCACACCGTCTCCGCTTTTGATTCATAGACCTGGGCCGCGTCCACATGGGCGTTCCACATGAACCGGTAGGCACGCTCGACTTCGGCCACGCGGGCCGTGTGATTCATGAGCGCACTGCCTGCCAGGGCCGGTCGGCAGCGTTCGCGAAGGCGGTCGATCACGGAAGGATCGGAAATCCACCGGCTGGCCAACTGGCGGTACCCGTCCAGACTGTCTGCGACGCATTCACCCAGTTGCACGCCACGCAGGGTGGCGGCGGTCGAGGACCCCGCACTGCCATGCTGGGGGTCGTCCACCGCGACGATGGGCAGCCCCATCCACAAGGTGTGGAGGGTGGTCGTGCCACCCGAGGTCGGGTAGGAGTCCAGCGCGAAATCAGCGATGGAGGCCATGTTCATGAACTGGATGATCGACAGCCGGGGCGCGATCGATACGCGGTCCATCGGCAAGCCGACGGCCTGCAGGCGCGGCGCCAGCGTGGCCTGCGCCAGGTCAGGGTCCGTGTCCATGCCGATCACCACCAGGGCCGACATCGGGTGCGCCAACAGGATGTCGCGCCAGACGGCCAGGATCTCGTCACTGAACTTGCGACTGTGATTCAAGGAGATCATGGTCACGAAGCCGTTCTGGTGATAGGGGCTGGGGTACTGCGCGTCGCTATTGAGCGGCGGGGTGTAGGCGGCCATGCACTCGAGCCGATACAGCTTTTCCGTGAAGTGCGACTCCGACCCGGGCGGGCACATGCCCACGTCGGTCAAACGCCAGTCCATGGCCTTCATGCCCAAGGTCTGCATGAAGCCGAACCAGGTCACCTGCACGGGTGCGGCGCGCATAGCGAAAACGGCCAAGCGCTGACCCTGGGTGTGGCCAGACAGATCCACCAGGATGTCGATCTCCTGCTGGCGAATCAGGTCCAGCAGCGCCGCGTCATCCAGGTGCTCGACGTCGAACCAATGATCGACCAGGGGCTGAAGAACCGGCGTGATCTTGTCGTGCGCCATCGTCATGAAGGCGTGGACCTCGAACTGCTCACGGTCATGCCCGCGCAGAAACGGTTCGATGAAATACCGCACCGAGTGATTCTTCAGGTCGCCAGAGACATAGCCCACCTTCAGTTTTCGATCGCGCGCCAGGCTTCGCTTGGGCAGCGGGCTGGCACGCTCGGTCAGGGGGTCCATGAAGCGCTGGCCCCACGATTCGAACAGGCGCCTGACCTGGTCGGGATCCGGACTGCGGGCGGCGAGCCACGAGGCTCGGTTGATGAAAGCGACCGGGTGGCCGGGATTGATGGCGAGCGTCTTGTCGGCCCACGCGATGGCCCGCTCGAACTCGCCCTGATGCATCAGGATTCGGGAGAGCCGCGCCGGCCACACATCGATGCCCGGGTATTGACTGCACGCCTGCTCCAGCAGGGGAACACATTCCGACTCTTTGCCCAGGGCACCCAGGGTGTCCAGCAAATAAAGCAGTGCTTTCGGGGCGAGTTCACCGCCCGCCGAATGCACCGCCCTGAAGATCTCCAGCGCGGCAAGCTTGTCACCCTTAGACAGGTGACTCAATGCTTTTTCATACTCCTTAAATTCTTTTTTCACTTTAGAGTTATTAAAATTTTCAGAGATATGTCCATCTGGTGAAAAGACTGACCTGATTCAATCACAAAACCGGCGCCTACGGCAGCGAAGAAATGGCGATGAACGAATCTTCAACAGCAACATCAGCGCTGACATTGAAAGTGGGTTCACGACCCGTGCAGCGCCTGCGAACCGACATGGTCCGACATTGCAATGAGCAGCGCACATTCCATGCCACCCTCTGGCCCTGAGTCATGCGCCAGGCCGGGATATCGCGTCGGCCACCACGTAGTTCCTTTGAACTCATTTTTCCCGAGGCTCCACCCCGGCAAGCGGGTGGCACAGTCGTTTTCAAGCCTGGCACACCATTTGCAGCAAAGCCCCCGAGTCGATCCGCTTCAACGGTTGGAGACGGATTTTCGACACCTGTTTTGGAGAGTGCTGCATGAACGCTTTGGCCCAATCTCTCGTGTCCCAGGCCTCCCGGGGCCGGATGCTCAGTGACCGCGACCTGTCGGAATTCAGTGCATCGGATTTCCGTGAAGCGATCGCGGCGCTGGTCGCCAACGACAAGATCGGTCTGGCCGACGCCCTGTGTGAATCGGGCCTGGCCCTGCACCCGGGCGACCCGCACATCCTCTCCATGGCGGGCCTCATGGCCAACCTCCACCAGGACTGGGAGCGCGCAGAGGAATACCTGCGCGAGCTGATCGCGATCCAAGGCGATGCCCACGTGACCGAGTTCACCTGGAATCTGCTTACGCGCGTCATGCGTTGCCAGTGCGAGCCCCTGGAGGCCCTGAGCGTGGCCAAGACCGGGTTGATCTACCACCCGCACAGCGCTGACCTGCAGCGCGAGCGGTCCGAATTGCAAGACCTGCTGGGCGAAGTGTCGGCGTTTGTCGGCCCCATCCAGCAGCGGCAATAAATGTCCAGCGGCAAGGCCAGTCCGCATTCCCCGGCAAGTCCTTGCCACATCGTGCCAACGATTCGACAGAACAATTTTTGAGTGGGGTCCCACATGTCCGTGATTAACACCAACGTCAAAGCGCTGTACACCCAGAACGCCCTGAAGGTCTCAGGCCGCGAACAAAGTGCAGCCATGCAGCAGCTTTCGACTGGCAAGCGCATCAACTCCGCACGCGACGATGCCGCCGGCCTGGCCATTGCCAACCGGATGTCGCAGCAGATTCGCAGCCTGGACATGGCGATCCGCAACGCCGGTGACGCAGTGGCCCTGATCCAGACCGCCGAAGGCGCCACCGCCTCCATCACCGACATGCTGCAACGCATGCGCGAGTTGGCGGTGCAGGCGATCAACGACACCAACGCCGTGGACCAGCGCGGCTACCTGGACATCGAGTTCCAGCAGCTCAAGCAACAGATCCAGAGCATCTCCGAGTTCACCCAGTGGAACGGCTTCTCCATCCTCAACGGTACGGCCGGTGAGCGCGTGGGCGATCGACCGGTCTACAAGGTGGCCTCGGCAGGCGTGACCGACACCGACCTGACCTACAGCGTCGACTCCGCAACCACGGCCAACACCGGTACCCTGACCTACACGGGCACCGGAACGCTGGCGAAATCCGGTGTGCTGGAGATCGACGTCGACAGCTCGGACGACGTCACCGCCACCCTGACCCTGCCCGATGGCAATGTGGTCACCGTGACTGGCGGCACGTCGAGCGCATCGGGCAAGACGATCACGTTCACCAACTCCCTCCTCACGGGTGGCACGGGCACTTTCATCATCACCTCGACGACCACGACCAGCCCCGTCACGACGGCCCAGGCCTTCACCAGCCAGTCGGTCTCCCTGAACCTGGAACGCGCGATGCCGACCGTCGAGCGCATGCAGGCCAACGACATCATCATCAACGGCGTCACGATTCCGGCCTCTTACGCCGAGAACGACGAGCTGTCGACCGGCAACTCGATCGGCGCCAGCGCCATCGCCCGCGCCGCCGCAGTCAATGAGATGACCGCACAGACCGGCGTCGTCGCGGTGGTCAAGACCAACGTGATGGCCGGTGCCGCGATGAGCGGTTCGGCGGTAGTCACCGGCACGGTGAGCATCAACGGCTACACCACCCCGCAGATCACATCCACGCTGAACAACCTGCGCGAGAGCCGCGCCACCACGGTGGCTGCCATCAACGCGATCAGCGCCCAGACGGGTGTGGTGGCGATCAACACCAACAGCGACGCCGAGGGCATTCGCCTGGAGGCTCTGGACGGCCGCAACATCGAAGTCGCCTTCAACACCGAGAGCACCGCAGCGGATTTCTCCGCCCGCACCGGATTGCAGCAAGGCCTGCAGATCGGCTCCTACTCGCTGGAAAGCTCGGTCGAGGGTGAGATCGAGGTCACCACCACCTCGACCACCGACTGGACCCGCGCCGGCATCCGCCCGGGCGACTACTCGCGCAACACCTCGGTGTACACCTCGGGTGTGCGCGAAGTGGTGACCAATGCCGCCGGCATCGAGACCCTGGGCGACGGCGACCTGAAGATCAACGGCGTCGCCATTCGCGGCGCCGCGGCGTCGGACGACACGGTCAGTTCCACGGTCGCCGCCAGCAGCTCGCGCTCGGGCAGTGCCATCGCCATCGTGGCTGCGATCAATGCGAGCACCTCGCAGACCGGCGTGACCGCCAGCGTGGCCCCCGCCAGCACGGTCGCCAGCGCCGTGCCCACCACCGCGAACAGCGCCAGCACCAACATCTACTTGAACGGTGTGGCCGTCGCTGTCACCCTCACGGCCAGCGAGTCGTCGACCACGCGCCTGAACAACATCATCGACGCGATCAACACGCAGCGCGGTCAGCACGGCGTGCTGGCCGAGGCAACGTCCGATGGACGCCTGAACCTGTCCACGCCGGATGGCCGCAACATGTCGGTGTGGTTTGATTCCGCTGCCACGGGCGTCACGGCCGCGGAACTGGGCCTGACCGGCACCGCCGCCCTGGGTATCAGCAACGCCACCGCCGCATCCACGACCGCCAAGACCGTCTACGGCTCCGTCCTGCTGCAGTCGGATGACGCCTTCACCCTGACCCCTGGCGCCAACGGCTTCAACAGCGACGGCGACTTCGCCACCCTGGGCTTCCAGCAAGGCACCTACGGCGGCCTGGTGGACGAGTCCACCAGCAAGATGTCGCCCCCGCGCACCGGTCGCCTTTCTTTCCACGTGGGCGCCAGCGCCACGCAGACCATCCACATCGACTTTGCCGACTACGGCAGCAAGGGACCGATCACCAGCTCCATTACCGGTGACGTGGAACTGTCCAACACCGCCCAGCGCGTGAACCGTATCGATACCGTCGCCGAGGCCCAGTCCGTGCTGGCCAAGCTGGACGTGGCCCTGGACAAGGTCAACGGCAACCGCGCCGTGATGGGTGCGGTGATGAACCGCCTGGACTACATCATGGACAACCTGTCCGATGTGTCCCTGAACACCGAAGCCTCCCGCAGCCAGATCGAGGACGCCGACTACGCCAAGGCCAGCACCGACCTGGCCCGCACGCAGATCATGCAGCAGGCCGCCACTGCGGTTCTGGCGCAGGCGAACATGGACCAACAGACCGTCCTGAAGCTGCTGCAGTAATACGAATTGAGCAATTTGCGTTGATCCAGGGGTCTGAAACGGATAATTGATGAAAAGCCCTCAAGTTTTCCGACGGGGGACCGATTCCTCAGAGACGTCAAGCCCGGACCTGTGTTCCGAGCCGAAGAAAGAGCCCGTATGACCAACCCGATCACGCAATGGAACCGCATGGCGGCCCCCAACTCGGTGGAGCGCCAAGCTGCGGACCGCGCCGAGAAAGCCGACAAGGCGGCCGACCCTGCGGCCGCCACCGCGGCCCGTGCAGCCGCACCGGCCCCGGACGACACGCTGGAACTGAGCCCGGCAGCCCGCCTTGCGGCCTCCGAGCCCGAGTTCGACCGCGCCCGGGTCGACGCGATCAAGCGCCAGATCGAAGAGGGCCAGTACCCGCTGGATCCGCGCCGCATCGCCGAGAACTTCATGGCGCTCGAGCAAATGATCCGCGAGTGATCCCGAACTGACACGCCTTCTTCCCGTGCAAGCCACCGCAACCTCCTGCGACCCCGTGATGCCTGATCTGCAGGCCGCACAGGCGCGCGTGCAGACGCTGGACGCGCTGCTGCAGGACGAGTTCGAGGCCCTGCGCACCCAGTCCTTCGACCGCATCGAAGCCCTGCAGGCCGACAAGGTCGCCCTGCTCGAGTTCCTGCAGGCCACCGCCCGCCAGGTCGACGCCCTCTCCGAGACCCCGGCCGCCTGGCATGAGGTGCTGGACACGCTGGCCCGCTGCCGCGCCAGCCACCGCCGCAACGAATTGCTCATCACCCGCCAGATCGAGGTGGTCGGCGCGACCCTGCGCTCGCTTCAATTGAGCGAGCCCGCCGATTCCGTCGACCTGTACGACCGCATGGGCCAGGTCGCACGCCGCGGCGGCCGACGCGCCTACAGCGAAGCCTGATTCTTTTTCTCGTCCCCCGGCTGCATGCCTCGCAGCCAATACACCCACGACAGCACCACGGCCACCGCGGTATAGACCTCGGTCGGAATCTCCTGGTCGATTTCCACCTTCGAAAGCATGGCCAGGAGGGCCGGATCCTGCGCGACATGCACCCCTTGGCGCTGCGCCTCCTGCACGATGCGGTCGGCCACCTCGCCGTGACCGCGCGCGGTCACCACCGGCGCGGGGCGCTCACCATAGGCCAGGGCCACGGCCTCGCGCACACCCCGGGACGACGCGCGGGAGTTCATGCCTGCAAGTCCACCAGACGTCCCGGGTCGCCGGCATCGGGCGCGTCGGGTGCCATCGCAGGCGGCGGTGAGCCGTGGATCACCTGCAGGCTGGTCATGCGCAAGCCCGCCTCGTTCAACCAGGCCACCAGGCTGGGCGTGGCGGCGCGGGCCTGAGCGGCCAACTCGGGTCGCTCGGCCCACATCACCAGATCGACCCGCGCGCCCCGACTGATGCGCGTGCGCAGCCAGACCTGGCCCATCGCGCTGCTGCGTGTGTGCAGGTCCACCACCCAGGGCGAGGGACCGCCCTGCCCGCCCGGCTGGCCTTCCTGACCTTGGCGCGCCCGCGACCAGCGCACATGCACCGGCTCGGCGTCCGAGAACGGCAGGAGCATGGCCAGCGTCAGCTCACGGCCGGCGGAAGGATCGACCACGGACTGCAGCTGGCGCGACTCGATGTCGTCCAGCGCATCCTGCAGCAGCCCTCGGGTGGAAGCGGGTGCCTGGGTCCACTCGGTCAGGAGGGTGCGCAGCATCGACTTGGTGTCCGGGCCCACGGCGGTGGCGGATCGCTCGCCGCGCGCCAGGGCCGACTCCTGCGTCCAGCCCCCCTGGCGCAGCGCGCGGCGCAGGCCCTCGGGCGTGATCTGGCTGGTGTGGGGCCACTGCCGCAGCAGCTGGGCGATCTGGGCGCCCACCTCCGGCTGCGGCGCGGCCTGCAACAGCGTGGCCAGTGCACCCGGCTGCATCAGCGCGGCCAGCCCGCTCAGGGCCGGTGGACGCAGGGCCAGCTGCGCCAACCGACCGGCGTTCTGCGGCGCCGGGGCGGCCGCGTCCGCCGCCTGCGCGACATCGCTCATCGGGACCAGCGTCGCGCGGCCCTGTGCGTCCAGGCGGACCTGCCATGCCGGCCGCTCGCCCGCGAGCAGGCGCATCTGCGGTGGCACGGGAATCAGGACGCCTTGCAGCAAGAGCTGCAACTGGCCATCGCGCACTTCGATCAGGGGTCGCACCACCTGGCCATCACGCAGCCCCAGTGCAGCGACCGCAGGTGCCTCGAAGATCGGCAGGCGACCCTCGAGATAGATCGGCGGCAAGCGACCGGTCTGCGGTGTGAAGTCGGCGCTGCTGATCATGCGCGCCCGCGCCGGGTCAGGGGAAACGGACCCAGTGGCGCTTGTCGGCCGAGGCGGTCTGCGGCGCCGCCGGCTGCTGCGGTCCCAGCACCCGCTGCAGGTGGCTGCGCAGGTCTTCCAGGTGCGGCACCTGCAACTGCGCGCCCGCGATCAGGCGAGTGGTACCGGGCTGCACGGCACCGGCATTGATCTCGAGGAACACGCCGCGCAGAAAGCTTTCCTTGAAGGGCATGTCGCCCATGGTGCGGCGGATCGCTGCGTCGATCGTCTCGCCGCGCCGGGCGGTGGTGCGCTGGCGCGGCGGGCCCTCGGCCTGGGTGCGCGCAGGCAGCGACCCGAGCAGGGTCTCCAGGGCCTGGCGGGTCGGCGCCGCATCGGCACTGGCTGCGCGCGGGGCCGCGGCCGCAGGCGTACTCGCGGCGCCCTGAGGGGCGGCCGCAGCGGCTCGGGGGGCGGCTGCAGGGGGCGGGTCGGCGGCCAGGGCCGCGAAGGCCAGGCCCGCCATTGCGGCGGTGGCGAGGCCCTTGGACAGCGAAATCGGCGTACGGGTCATGACATCAGTCTCCTGGTGGCGAGGGCGGCGCGCTACAGGGGTAACGCCACCCAGGCGCCCGATCCGGCGGGACGCGGGCCAGCCAGCCAGCGCAAGGGGGTGCCGTGAGCCGAGGGCGCACCCACCTGCACCAGGGCCAGGGCGCGGGCGGCGCCCGGCTCCAGCAGGCGTCCCGGCAAATGCTGGCGCTCGACCAACAGCAAGCGGTCGCCTGGCTGCAGGCCGTGGGCCAGGCCCTCGCGCAGGTGCAGCCGCTCGCCGCTGCCGGCCACGGAATACCACAGGGGGTCGCAGGCACTTTGGCGCTCCAAGGCCGCGAGCGCACCGGCCATCGCAGCCTCCACGGCGCGCGGTGCCACGGCAAAGGACGAACCCGTGCCTGTGAGCACTTCCACATGGGACAGCGGCACCCGCACGCGCCGCGCCTGCGCCGGTTGCAGCAGCGGCGCGACAGCGATGCGCGCCTCCAGCACGCCGGCGGCAGCGACCACCTCGATGCGGGCCAGCCACTCGGTGCGGTCGGCTTCGCGCCCGTACACCGCCCGTTCGTAGGGCGTCTCGGGCTGGAAGGGACGCGCCTGCGCGACCCAGCGGCGCGAATCACGCGCCGCGTCCACGAAAGCCTGTTGCAGTTGCTGGAGCAGTTCCGGCGCGGTCGACCCCGTGCCGGACGCCTCCACATGCAGGGCCTGGCGCCAGCGGCGCGCAGTGGCCAGGCAACGCTGGGGATCGGCCTCGGGCGATTGCCCCAGGCCCGACGGCAGCACACTGGTATCCACCTGCACGCGCACTGGCGCGGCGGGGTCGTCCAGGTAGGCCTGCACGCGCACGCCGCGCACGCGGGTGTCGGAGGTGAACTGGGTGCTTTCGTGCAGCCGGCCCTCGGTGTCGATCCAGCCGAAGGACTGCACCCGCACCGGCGCCGCCAGGGTTTTTTCGACCAGCGCGTCGCGGATCGCCTGCAGCTGGCGCTCGGGGTCGGCCGCAGCGGCCCCAGCGGGCGCGGTCTGGGCCTGGGCGCTGAAGGCGGCAGCCAGGCAGCCGGCCAGCAGCCAGCCCCGGCGGATCATTTGCGCCTCGCCGCCAGCTGGCCCAGATACAGGGCGCGCAGGTCGTTGACCACCTGGCGGTCCAGGGACAGCGTGGTCTCGTAGGTGTCGTCACCCACAGGCGTGATGCTCACAAGCACTGCGCCGTACACCACGCCCTCGACGCGGGTGCGGAAGGTGTCGTTCATCACCACCATGTCGGCCACGGTGGTGGAAGCATCCAGGTGCTGGCCATAGACCTGCTCGGTCAGGGCGCGGTAGGCGTCCAGCTTGGAAGCGCGGATCGCCATGAGACGCTGCTGCGCGGCCAGCTTGTGGTTCTGAACGCTGATGACGGCGTAGCCGGTGGCCATGAGCGTCTCGCGCTTTTCCACCATCGGGGCGATCATGCTGGCGGCAGCAGGCGCCGGGGCGCTGGCCGCAGCAGCCGGCGCCGGCGCCGGCGCGGTGGCCTCGGCCGAGGGCGGCAGGCCCAGGGTCATGCAGCCGGCCAGGAAGGGGCCGAGCAACGCGGCGGCGTAAAGCGGAGTCTTCATGACGGTATCCCAGTGGTGCGCCCAGGCGCTCAATTGAGGGCCGGGGCCAGGGTGCGACTCGGCATCAGGCCCGGCAGGGAGGACCAGGCGTCACGGATCTCGGCCATCAGGCTGCGCACTTCGTCCAGGATTTCCAGGTCGTTGTGGGCATTGGCGCGCACCAGGCGGCGGGTGACGTAGCCATACAGCTCGTCGAGGTTCTGCGCGAGCTCGCCTCCGCGCTCGAAGTCCAGCGAGTTCTGCAGGCCCATGATGATGCGGGAGCTGCGCGCGATGGCCTTGCTTTTCTCGGCGACGTTGCCATGGGTCATGTGACCCCGGGCGGCAGCCAGGCTTTCCAGCAGGCCGTCAAACAGCATCAGGATCAGCTTCACATTGTCGGCCGTGGCCACGCCGGTGGCGACCTGGACGGCGCCGTAGCCGTCGAAAGCAAGTTTGTGAAGGCGCATGGTGTCTCGTTCTCCGTGGTTTGCATTCGCTCCCACGAAGAATCGGACGCGGCGGCCCGGACTTTAGGGCCCGGGCGCGGAAGTTTCGCCGCCGGCGACGGCGCCAGCGGGCGCGGCCTCGGCACGGGGCGGCATCAGCAGGCTGGAAGGCTGCTGCAGCATCTCCAGGCCCGTTTGCATATGCAGCTGGCCGCAGACCTGATCCAGGTTCTGGCGCAGGGTGGGCACCTCGGCGGGGTCGTTGCGTGCATAGCCCTGGCCGCAGCGGTAGATGGCCTCCACCGCTTCGGGCGGCAGCCAGGATTCGACCTGGGTGCGGGGCGTGCGCACCATGCGCGTGTTGGCGGGAACCGCGTCGTAGCCCTTGGCCTGATCGGACACGCCCTCGCTGAAGATGAAACTTATGTGTTCACCCAGGAGCAGGCGATAGCGCTTGCGCAGACCGTCGAGGACGAGTTCGTCCATGCCATCGGGCGGATCGCCCGCCACCGCGTCCCACAGCGCCTTGCCCGAGAGGCCGGCGTAAGGGCCCGCAGCCTTGGCCTGCTGGGGTTGCTGCAGGTTCTGCAGCATCTGCTTGGTGTCTCGTTCCAGCCCGTTGAAGCGGTCCACCAGGTAGATCACCAGCACCACCAGCACCGCGATGGCCACCGCCATCAGGATCAAGAGCGTGAGGGTGAGCATGCCGATGGACACGTGGGGCCGCCCCCGGCTCAGGGCTTGGGTTCAGCCGGGGCGTCGCCGCCCTCTTGCGCTTCACCGTCCTCGGCCTCCGCCTGGGCCTCGGCTTCGGCGGCGAGTTCGTCGCGCAGAAACTGCAAGGCGGTGAAGGGTGCGGTGAGCTTCAGGGCGTCGTAGGCGATGCGGTCGGCCAGGCGCTGAGCGGCCTCGATCGCCTGTTCGGCGGAGAGTTCGGTCTTTTGATACAGCATGCCGATGGCGAAGGCCTCGTCGGCGTATTCCTGGGGCAGATAGACCTGCACCTCGCCCGCAGTGGACTTGACACTCTGGAACAGGGCCGCCTGGGGCGGATCGGGCTGGGGCTTGGCCTGCTGGATGGCCACCATGCAGGCTGCCTCATAGGCTTCCATGGCCTGCGCCCCGGCGACAAAGGTCTTGTCCAGATGCGCGCGACACAACATGCTCATACGAAGGCGCAGGCTGCGCGCTTCGTGGCCGTCACTGGTCAGTGACACCGCTTTTTCATAGGCGGCAACGGCGCGCGCTCGCTCGTCATCCTCGGGCTTCTTGAAAATCTTGAACATGTCGTCTCGGGAGCCCCGTGATCCACGGGGCAATGCTTACTCGGGCGAAGAGCCCTGGACCGCCGGCTGGAGCAGCGACCGCAACTTCTTGGCGATTGCGGTGAGCAACTGACTGATCCGCGACTCACTCACACCAAGTATCTCACCGATCTCCTTGAGATTGAGCTCTTCGACGTAGTAGAGAGAAATGATTAACTGGTCGCGTTCGGGCAATTCCTGGATGGCGCCCGCGAGGGCGTCGAGCATCTGTGCACGTTCGACCTGGGCCTCGGGCTGCGTGGTGCGTTCGGCGGCGATGTTCATCACCTCCTCGCTCACTTCCTCGATGGAGAAGGTCTCGCTGCGCCAGGCCTGGCCCTGCTCGCGGTGAAAGGAACCGATGTCCTTGCCCATGGACTGCGCGAGCTCGCCCTGGGTGGGCTTGCGACCGAGTTCGGCCACGAGCTTGTGGGCCGCGGCGTTCTCGCTCTTGTTGAAGGCCACCGAGGAACGTGTGAGATCAGACACGCGCCGGACCTCGTCCAGCATCGCGCCGCGCACGCGGCTCAAGGCAAAGTGCTCGAAGGGAATGCCGCGGCGCGGGTCGTAGCCGCGAGCGGCTTCGATCAGGCCCAGCATGCCCACCTGCACCAGTTCGTCCAGATCCAGCAGCGGCGGGATCCGCCCGCGCAGGTGAAAGGCCACGCGCTTGACCATGGGCATGTGCGAGAGCACGAGCTGCTCCTGGCGGCCCTTGCTGCTTTCGTACAGTTCGAGTGCGGCTTCCATGGTGGCTCCGGTTACGTGCGGCCTCAGGTAGCGGCCTGCTGCGCCTGCAGCATGCGCCCCATGAAGAACTGCATCTGGCCGCCCGGCTCTTGCAGGGGCGGCAACTTCTCCAGGGCCTGTGCCAGACGACGCAGGTCGGCGGCGGCGCGGCTGCTGGGGGCGTAGTCGATGACGCTGCGGTATTTGCGCTGCGCCTGCTGCACGGATTCGTCGGCGCCCAGGCAGCCGAGGTACTTCACGGTGCGGCCCAGAAACTTGAGGGTGACGTCGTTGACGAACTGCGCCAGCTGCTGGCCGTGCGCCTCACCCTGGACCGCGTTGGCCACGAGATGGATTTCCTCCAGGTCCTGGTCCTGCGTCATGACCTTGATCAGGCCGTAGGCGTCGGCGATGGCGGCCGGCTGATCCTGCAGCACCACGATGCGACGCTGGCAGGCCGCCATGAAGGTGAGAACCGAAGGCGAGATGCCTGCCGCCACGTCGACGATCAGGTAGTCCACCGACTCCTGCAGGTCGTCAAAGGCATGAATGATGGTGGCCACCTGGCTCATGTCCAGGGCCGCCATGTCACGCAGACCGGAGGCGCCGGGCACCAGCTGCACGCCAGGTGCGGCGGGCACCAGCAGTTCCTGCAGGGTCTTCTCGCCCGAGAGCAGGTGGCTGATGTTGAGGGGACTGCGCACGCCCAGGGCCACCTGTGCGTTGGCCATGCCCAGGTCGGCATCGAGCAGCAGCACGCGGTGGCCGCGTTGGCCCAGGGCCGCAGCCAGGTTCACGGCGACAGTGGTCTTGCCGACACCGCCCTTGCCGCTGGCAACGCCGATCACCTGGGGAGTGCGCAGGGGTGGGGTCATACGAAGCTTTCGGAGGAGGCGTGGACTGCGGGGCGTGCAGCGGAAACAGCAGCAAGCGTACCCGATGCGGCAGCGGCCCCTTGCGGCGCCAGGTCACTGCGCAGGCGGCTGAAGGCGGCGTCGAGCAGGCTGCGTGCCTGGAAGGGACGCGCCTGCGTCTGCACGTCACCCGAGGCGGCCATGCAGGACACGGGCACGCGCTGGTCGCACAGGGCCTGCAGCAGCGGCCAGGGAGAGTGGCTCTCGTCGACCTTGCCCACCATCAGGCTGCGCCAGGGCTCGCTCTCGGCCAGCAGGCGCTTGACGCTGCCGATCGAGGCGTCGGCCGGCAGCAGCAGGTGGGTCTCGATACCCAGTTGGGTCGAGCGCAGCATCGCAGCCTGCGCCTGGGGGTCGGCGCCGGCGGTGTCGATCAGGATCACGGTACGGTCACGCAGTTCTTCCACCAGCAGCCCCAGCGTGGCCAGGTCACCGGCGCGCCAGCATTGCACGCCCGCCTGCGCCGCGAGCACGCGGGTCTGGCTCCAGGCGCCGCTGCGGGCGTCGTTGAAGGCGATGATGGCGACGCGTTGGGGCGCCAGGTGCGCAGCGGCCACGCGCGCCAGGCGCGCGACCATCAAGGTCTTGCCGGCGCCCGAAGGGCCGCAGATGGCGTGCAGGCCACGGCCGATGGTGGCGGTGGGCTGGCCGGTCAGGGCGCCTTCCATCACCTCGCGCATGCTGGCCAGCGCGCCGTCCGCATCCTCCGATGCCTGCAGGCCGTCCGAGAGCAGCGCGCGCAGGCCCGCCGGCATGCCGGCCTCCTGCAAGGCGTCGACCACGGGGCGCACGCCGGGCGGCCAGGCACGGCCGTCCTGCCAGGCCTGGACCTGGCGGCCCAGGGCAAATTCCTTGCGCAGGGCCGCGATCTCGCGGCGCACCAGGTCCACCACTTCGCGGCCGCGATCATCGGCAACGGGGGCAGCGGGCGCAGCGGGCGCAGCGACGGGCGCGGCAACCGGTGCAGCGGCAACAGGCGCAGGGGCCGGCGCCGACACGGCAGCGCGGGCGGCTTGCGCCGCATCGGCGGCAGCCGCAGCCTGAGCGGCGGCCAGCTTGCGTGCGGCCAGGACTTCGGCGGCGGTCTTCACCGGCGCCTCCTCCTGTACCTCGGGTTCGAGTTCGGGCTCGGGCATGGGCCCCAGCGCGCGGCGGAAGGCCTGCGTGAAGGCACTGGGTTCGCCCGAGGCCACTGGCGCGGGCGCTGGCGCGGGGGCCACATCCAGGGCCACCACCAGTTCGACCTGGCCGGCCACGTTCTGGCTGGAGACGACGAGCACGTCCTTCCCGTAACGCGCCATGGCGATGTCCATGGCGGAGCGGTTGTCTTTGGCGAGGATGCGTTTGAGTTGCATGGCTCAGGGCTTTCAGGAAACGGCTTGTCGTTGGGGCTTGAGCTCGGCGTCCACGGTGTAGACCACCTTGACCGCCTGGTCGTCCGGGATCTCGCTGTAGGACAGCACGGTGAGGTCGGCAATGCGATGGCGCACCGCCTGCGACAACCACGGGCGGATGGACGGCGAGACCACCAGCACGGCGGCCACGCCGGTGTCTTCCACCTGGCGGGCGCTGTCACGCAGCGCGTTGAACAGGCTCTCGGACATGTTCGGCTCGAGCACCGGCGGCACGCCGGGGGCGCTTTGCTGCAGCACGTTGTGCAGCAGCTGCTCGACCTGCGGGGCCAGGGTCATGACCTGCAGCGTGTCGCTGTTTTCCAGGAGGGACTGCACGATCATGCGGCCCAGCTTGGGGCGGACCATGGTGGTGAGGATGTCGGGGTCCTGCGTGCGCGCGCTGGCTTCCAGCAGGGCCTCGGCCACGGTACGCATGTCGCGGATCGGGACGCCGTCGGTCAGGAGGTTCTGCAGCGTGCGGGTGACCACGCCCAACGGCAGCTTGCCCGGCACCAGTTCCTCCACCAGCTTGGGGTGGCGTGCGGCCAGCTTGTCCAGGAGCTTTTGCGTTTCGTCGTGCGAGAGCAGTTCGGCGGCGTTGTCACGCAGCACCTTGTTCATGTGGGTGGCGATGGCGGTGGCCGCATCGACCACGGTGTAGCCCAGGGTCCGGGCCATGTCGCGCTGGCTGGGGTCGATCCACACCGCCTCCAGGCCGAAGGCCGGCTCGCGGGTGGCAACGCCTTCGAGCTTGCCGTACACGCTTCCCGGGTTGATCGCCAGCTCACGGCCGGCCTTGACCGTGCCGCGCGCGCGCACGACGCCGTGCAACACGATGTGATAGCTGTCGGGCTCCAGGCTCAGGACGTCGCGGATACGCACCGGCGACACCAGAAAGCCCAGCTCGGAGGAAAGTTTCTTGCGCACGCCCTTGACCCGCGTCATGAGCTGGCCGCCGGTGTCCGGGTTGACCAGGGGGATGAGGCCATAGCCGATCTCCAGGCCGATCAGGTCTACCGACTCCACGTCGTCCCAATCGAGTTCCTTGGGGGCGTCGCTCGCGGGCGCGGCGGCCGCCTGTTCGGCGGTGCGCGATTTGTGTTTGCGGTCCACCATCACCAGACCCACTGCGGCAGCGGCAGCCCCGAGGGTGAGGAAGACCGCGTGCGGCATGCCCGGCACCAGGCCCAGCATGCCCAGGATGCCGGCGGCAATGAACAGCGCCGACGGATTGGCCAGCTGCGAAGCGGCCTGCTCGGTCACCGACTCGGACG